>NC_015559.1:1500000-1782500 GCF_000214215.1 Marinomonas posidonica IVIA-Po-181 | reverse complement strand
CCGGTGGACACCAACCCGCCCCCATTGTCGGAACGGTTTTCTTAACCCACTCAACAATATCATCCGATGGATTCAACATGGCCAATTTGGATTTATTTTCAGAACCACCACCTTTAGCAGCCACATGAACGTCAACCTTATCGCCAGGCACAATTTCCATATGAATAACAGCAGGCGTGTTATCTTTAGTGTTTTTACGCGCACCAGCTGGATCCGCTAAAATCGAAGCACGCAAAACATTATCAGGATGCAAGTAGGCGCGACGAACACCTTCATTTATCATCTCAGTCACACTTTTTGTGCTTTCCCACTGCACGTTCATGCCAACTTTCACAAAAACCGTGACAATGCCAGTATCCTGACACATTGGACGCTTACCTTCCGCACACATACGAGAGTTAATCAAGATCTGCGCCATCGCATCTTTTGCCGCCTGACTCTCCTCACGTTCGTATGCTTGATGAACTGCATTAACAAAATCTAACGGATGGTAGTAAGAGATAAACTGTAATGCGTCTGCAACGCTATCGATCAGATCATCTTCTTTAATAATGCTCATGCTTCTCTCCTGCCGAGTATTATGAATGAATCAAAATCGAAATGTTAAAAGATGCGGAGCAGCAAAGAAAGCTTTATAAAAGATTTTAGAAAGATATGCCTCTTATTATTGACACAAATAAGAGGCTATTCGGAAATGATTACTGGTTTATTTTATGCTCTTTGGCCGAGCTTGGTTTTTGCACAGAATGCTGAATATACTCTTCCAAAATTTTCGCAGTGAACTTCTCTCTCTCAGGCAAGGACACGATCTGTTCTGCCTCCCAGTTAATTAAACGAATGAATACGGAATATTTTTTGATGAACTGATAACCGATATCTCGAACACCGATATCATTTGACTCCATCAAATAAAGCACTTGCTCCAAGCTCTTCTGAGTCTCAAATTGACCGCCTTCACTTGCCACCACTAACAAACGCTGAATCTGCTGAACTGGATTTTCAGACACTTTTGACTCTTTTTTACTGTAATTTGATGTTAAGAATTTATCCAACATCTCTTCTGTGTAACCTTCTCGCTCTTGAACATCTGAAATAAGTGCCGATTCGCGCTCTAGCAAGCGAATAAACAAACTCTTATTCTTAATATCAGAGAATTCAAGATCCTTAAGTGACAGGCTATTTTCTTCCATGATCTCAATTACTCTGTCATAAGATGCACTTGCATCATCGCCAGTCGATACAGACAACATTAACTGTCGACGCAATTCATGCATAATTTTAGCGGCACGATAATCTTCTTTTCTTTGCAAATGCTGCTGAAAGGCATCCTTATTCTTTTCTAGGGCCTGACTAACGGACTCATAACCTTGAATCGCTTCTTGCTCATCCCTTAGTCGATCCATACGAATATTATTACAACTTGCCTCCCACGCCTCATAGGATTTGGCTCTGGCTTGGAAAGCACGCTCAATGGCCTCTTCAAAACTCCGCTCAATTCGAGCCCTTTCAGCACGTTCAAGCACCTCTTCCTGCTCGTGCTCATGACGCTTCTGCTTCTTTAACTGGAGATTTTCCTGAGCCAAAGACAACTGAGTGTCTAAATCCTCAATTTCAGACTGAACCTTTGCTTCATCAAAATCAGCTAATTTCTCATACACACTAGACCAATAGTCGTCTTCTGAAAAAGGCACGCTTGGGTCACTGGTCGAATATTGTGTTTTAAGCGCCTCACCGAAATCGGCATGCGCTGGGCGAAACGCCTGAGCCGCATCAATTACATTATCGGTAAACCCATTCATTGATGAAGCACTCTCTGCATCAACCCGATCGCTAGAACTTTCGACATCATCAACAATATTTTCAGCAGCCATATCATCCATATCCTGATCATCTAAAATGTGAGCATCAGCACTTGAAGCCGGATCAACCACCATAGACTGGTGATCAGATTCAAACTCCCTGCGGTCGCCTTCTTTTGCACTAGGCTGATGATCTTCATGAGAACCTACGTCCATTTCTTCCATATCATCTAAAATGGTTCTGACGGACTCGTATGCTCGACTAGGGTCTGATGAGGTCTTTTCACTAAAACGACGCTGATAAACCGAATCGGTCGGTGTTCCTCTTTGAGAAGTCTCTTTCACAAACCTTGGCGCACTATTACCCCAACTCACTTTATAAAGCATAGATCGATCACACAGCTGCAATATTGGCAGCTCTCGCTGCGCAATAGCATATTGCCGAATCAAAGACTCAGCATGGCGTAACGCCAGATTAGACTCACTTAAATTACTAGAGGTAGCAAGATTCAGTAGTTTAACCACTTTCTGTATGGCCTTCTTTCTTCTGCGCGTGCTCATAAAACAGGCTTCCAAATGGGCTTAGTCAAATCAAAGATAAATCAAAAACGATCGCTTAATAATACAAATCCACATCATCACCAGGCAACTGCAAATCATCACTTAGTAATACTTGTACCTTTTGCAAAATTTCAGCCAACTTCTTATCAGTATAGGGAACTGCTGCAAATTTTCCCCATATTGGCCCTGGCCAACACGCATCTGTGTCATAACGCACCACATGATGAAGATGCAGTTGCGACACTTGGTTTCCCAAAGCGGCAACATTTAGCTTAGTTGCGGTAAAAGCATCGTGTAACGTTTCCGCCAACAGGCAACTTTCTGCCATTAACTGCTGTCTATCCTCATCAAGCAATTGATAAATTTCAGTAATATTGTTACGTCTTGGCACCAAAATAAACCAAGGAAACTGAGCATCATTAATTAAACGTAACTCACACAATGATAGACTACCCACCAATATGGAATCACGGCGCAACACCGGATCTAACTGAAACATCTTTACACATTCCTATTTACAAAAAACTCATTCATAAGCACTATAGCACCCTATTTTTAAAAACACTCAGTGACCTCGGAGCTTCCATGACGGATATGCAATGTGCTGTGGACGCACAAGCAAAATTAGCAGAATGCCCACGTTGGGATGAACGCACACAAACTCTGTATTTTGTCGACATAGATTCCTTCGTACTATACGCCTACGACACACATTCGAAAACCCTCAACAATCGTAAATTCAGTGAAGAAATCGGTTGTTTTTCTTTAGCCGAAGACGGTGGATTCATTGCAGCATTTCGCTCTGGCGTTTACACATTTGACAACTTAAACGCAGAACTCAAGCCATACTGGCAAGCGGATTACGACCAGCAGACGACTCGTTTTAATGATGGACGCTGTGACGCAAAAGGACGCTTTTTAGCTGGCACCATGTATTCCCCAAAAGATGCCTTCAAAGGTGCACTTCATCAATTTAGTCATGGCCAACAAAAAGTACTGGATCAAGCCGCTTGGACATCAAATGGTTTAGCCTTTTCTCCAGATCAAAGCATCATGTACTACTCGGACACACCAAATCATGTGGTATATCAGTTTGATTACAACATTGAAACAGGTGAAGCGACCAACAAACGCGAGTTTATCCGCTTTCCTCATGGCAACGGGCGACCGGATGGTGCTGCAGTTGATACTGACGGAAACTATTGGTCGGCCTTATATCAAGGCCAAAGAGTTGTTAAAATAAGTCCGGCAGGTGAGATTCTGGAAGAACACCCGGTTCCAGCAACTTATCCGACTATGGTGGCCTTTGGCGGACCAAACATGAGCACCTTGTATGTCAGCACTTGTCGCGCTGCACAAACAGAAAAAGAACTGCAAACATTTCCGCAGGCTGGCGGTATTTTTGCACTAGAAACGTCCGTAACAGGACAGGTTGAGCCTCGCTTTGCGGGCTAACCGTCACTTAAATCAATTAAAGAACCAATAACACTATGCGCGCTAGCAACTATTTATTTTCCACATTACGTGACGCCCCAACCGATGCGGTTGTAACAAGCCATCAACTTATGGTGCGAGCTGGCATGATTCGCCAGATTTCAAAAGGTCTTTATACCTGGCTCCCAACCGGCGTAAAAGTATTTCGCAAAGTAGAAAGCATTGTCCGAGATGAAATGCAGAAGGCAGGTGCATTAGAGGTTATCATGCCAAGCGTCCAGCCAGCCGAACTTTGGCAAGAATCTGGTCGTTGGCAGAAATATGGCCCTGAACTGTTGCGCTTAACAGATCGCCATAACCGAGACTATTGTGTTGGCCCTACTCACGAGGAAGTGATTACCGAATTGGCGCGTAACGAATTAACCAGCTACAAACAACTGCCAATTAACTTCTTCCAGATTCAAACAAAGTTCCGCGATGAAGTACGCCCTCGTTTTGGCGTAATGCGCTCTCGTGAATTCAGTATGAAAGACGCCTATTCATTTCACGTAAATCCAGAATCACTGCAACAGACCTATGATGTAATGCATCAAGCTTACTGCAATGTATTTGACCGAATTGGATTAGATTATCGCCCAGTCCGAGCGGACACAGGCAGTATAGGCGGCGCATTCTCACATGAATTCCACGTACTAGCCGATTCCGGTGAAGATGACATTGCCTTCAGCGACAGCTCAGACTTCGCCGCCAACGTTGAACTGGCAGAAGCCATTTGCTTGAAAAAAACCGCGGATACAGCAACACAATCTTTAGAAGAAGTCTTCACTCCTGACTGCAAGACCATCCCAAAGGTGGCAGAATACCTAAAATTGGATGTTACTCAAACCGTTAAAACCATGCTTGTAAAAGGCATGGATGAAAATGAATCAGAAACCATTGTTGCTCTCGTATTACGTGGCGACCACAATATCAACGAATTAAAAGTTGAAAAACTCAATGGCATTGTTTCGCCTTTTGAGTTTGCAAGTGAAGCCGACATCATCAACAAAATTGGCTGCGCCCCTGGCTCGATTGGACCTCAAGGCCTGACCGAAAAAGGCATTCGTATTATCGCGGATCGAACTGCTGCCGTGATGTCAGATTTTTGCGCCGGTGCCAACAAAGACGACTACCATGTTACCGGCATTAACTGGGAACGAGATTGCCCAGAATTTGAAGTAGCCGATTTGCGAAACGTTGTCGAAGGCGACCCTTCGCCTGATGGACAAGGCTCCATTGTCATTAAACGCGGTATCGAAGTCGGTCATATTTTCCAACTTGGCCAACAATATGCCCAAGCCCTAAATGCTAGCGTTCTAGATGAAAATGGCAAAGCGCAAATCATGCACATGGGATGTTACGGTATTGGAGTGTCTCGTATCGTTGCCGCCGCTATCGAGCAAAATTTTGATGACAAAGGCATTTTATGGCCTGAGAGCATCGCGCCTTTTGATGTGGCCATCGTTGCAATGAATTACGATAAATCAGAGGCCGTTCGCGAAGCTTGCGAAACGCTTTACCAAGACTTGACAGCAAAAGGTTTGGACGTACTTTTGGATGATCGCAAAGAGCGCCCTGGTGTTAAATTTGCTGATTGTGAGCTATTAGGCATTCCGCACCGCTTTGTCGTAGGTGACAAAGGATTGGCGAACAACACCTTCGAATACAAGAACCGCATTCAAGGTGAAAACCAAGACATTGCTATTGACCAAGCATGCAACTTTATACTGTCTGCAAAGAACTAAACCGCAAAACGCCATTCTCCTGAATGGCGTTTTTTCTTTAAACCAGATTAAGCGATACAAACATGACAACCATCTACCATAACCCACGCTGTTCAAAGTCCCGCCAAACCTTAGCTCTTTTGGAAGAAAACGGCATTCAGGCCGATATTCGACTGTACCAAAAAGACATTCTAAGTAAGGTAGAACTTGAACTGCTTATAGCTCAACTGAAGATTCAACCAATTGAACTGATGCGCACGAAAGAAACGGCATACAAAGAGCTTGGATTGAACAAAGACAGTTCAGATGAAGAACGCATTCAGGCTATGTTAAACAACCCAAGTCTTATCGAGCGCCCCATTGTCGTCCATAACAACCAAGCTAAGCTGGGCAGACCACCTGAAAACGTTTTGGAATTGTTTGGATGAGCTCATCACCCTACATCTTAATACTTTTCTATAGCCGACACGGCTCCATTGCCGAGATGGCTAAGCATATTGCCCGTGGCGTCAATAAAGTCACCGGGATAGAAGCCAAGATACGCCAAGTCCCTGATGTTTCCAGCACAGCAGAAGCAACGTCTCCTGCGCTACCGGATGAAGGCGCACCTTACTGCACTTTAGACGAATTGAGCGAATGTACTGGTTTAGCATTAGGCTCACCGTCCTATTTTGGCAGCATGGCCGCTCCCTTGAAGCACTTTATTGATCAAACTTCGACCCTATGGATGACAGGGCAATTAATCGACAAACCTGCTTGTGGCTTTACCAGCGCCAGTACCATGCACGGCGGTCAAGAACAATGTCTACACAGTATGATGACACCGCTGATTCATCATGGCATGGTTTGGCTTGGCCTTCCCTATAAAAATAAAGAGCTGATCAGCACCACCAGTGGCGGCACGCCATACGGCGCAAGTCACCTAGCCAGTAGCACGCAAGAAAACAACCTCACCACCGAGGAAAAAGCCTTGTGTGAAGCGCAAGGTGAGCGCATCGCTAAGATGGCTGTAAAACTGAACTCATAAAGCCCATTTGAGAACATAAAAAAACCGCTGTTTATTCACCATAAACAGCGGTTTTTTTATGTACAGCAAAGCTGTCACCAGATCATTAATGTCGTGGCAACTCAACACCTTCAAACAATTGCTCTACTTCGTGGCGATTCGGCGCTTCCATGGCCGCAATCACAACATCCTTAATCAAATGCGGTGCAAAAGACTCGATAAACTTATACATATAACCCCGTATAAAGGTGTTACTGCGAATGCCTATTTTAGTACAACTATCCGCAAACAAGTGGGAAGCATCAAGCGCAACCAAATCCGCATCCAAAGTCTCGTCATAGGCCATGGAAGCTACAATGCCAACTCCTAAACCAAGACGCACATAGGTTTTAATGACGTCCGAATCGGCTGCTGTAAAGACCACATTTGGCTCTAATTCTGCCTGTTGGAAGGCCTCATCCAGTTGTGAGCGCCCAGTAAAACCAAACACATAGGTCACAATGGGATATGCCGCAAGTGCCTCAAGCGTTAATACACTCATACTCGCCAATGGGTGATCTTTAGGCACGACAACAGAACGATTCCAAGTATAACATGGCAACATAACAAGATTACCGAACAACTCTAACGCTTCTGTCGCAATCGCAAAATCCACCACACCATCATTCGCCATTTCGGCGATTTGCATAGGTGTTCCTTGATGCATATGCAAGCTCACTTCAGGATATCCTTCGATAAACTGATTAATAACCTTTGGTAACGCGTAACGCGCTTGAGTGTGTGTCGTCGCAATGTCCAAAGAACCTTTACGCTCATCACTAAATTCACTGGCAACACGTTTAATATTTTGAGTTTGATTCAGCACTTCACCTGCTAAAGCAATAATTTTTTCACCCGCTGGCGTGATGTGAGTTAAATGCTTACCACTGCGAGCAAACACCTCAACACCTAACTCATCTTCTAATAAGCGAATCTGCTTACTCACACCAGGCTGCGAAGTATAAAGACTTTGCGCAGTAGCCGAGACATTCAAGTCATGACGCGCTACTTCCCATATATATCTAAGCTGCTGTAACTTCATCGACTACCTTATTCTAAAAAGAGTTAAAAACATAAGAAAATATTACTTTATAGAATAGTGAAAAAGCTCTAAGGTTGCCAGCTCAAATCATTTATTTACGGCGATTCAATGGAATTTATTTGGTACATTTTTGCGGGTGCAGTAGTTGGTTTAGCCGTTGGCATTACCGGTGTTGGCGGTGGATCGCTTATGACACCATTACTGCTACTTTTTGGCTTCCCACCGCACATCGCTGTTGGTACCGATCTAATGTATGCCGGTATTGCCAAAAGCACGGGCGTTGTGATGCATGCAAAACGCGGCAATGTAAATTGGAACATCGTATTTGCCATGGCATCAGGCAGCATCCCCGCTTCAATTCTGACAATTTGGCTGTTATCGCAATTCGATAAACCCGATCACTATCAAGAAATCCTCACCACAAGCCTAGGTTTAATGCTAACACTAACGGCCATTGTTGTACTTTTTCGAAATAAGCTTATCCAGTCTCTCAAACTCAATTTCACTGAAAGCAAAAGCCGCAGAATCATTATGGTATGCGGGTTTATCCTAGGCATATTAGTAACACTCACGTCGGTCGGAGCTGGCGCATTAGGCACAGCCATCATGATGCTTTTATTCCCATTGATGCGCGCCAAAAACATTGTTGGTACCGATCTTGCCCATGCCGTACCGCTCACCCTCATCGCCGGCACAGGACACATTTTCTTAGGCAATGTCGACTACACATTATTGGCCGCACTATTAATTGGCTCCATTCCTAGCATCTACCTAGGCACGCGCATTGCAACCCATGTTCCTAATAAAATACTACAGCCGATCTTAGCGACCGCCCTACTTTCATTTGGGGTAAAATACCTTTTCTTCTAATAAGAGCCAAAAATAGAGAAAAATCGTCTAACAAAGGTTCATTCGATTTAAAAAAAAGGATATGGTTGTCCGCCATAACTAAAAAAGCAGCAAGCAGGAATCCCCCGCAATGAGTAACAAGCGTCTTGAAGACCTAAACATCGCTTCTTTTGATTCCTTGGTAACACCAAGTGAACTGAAACAAGCACTTCCAATCAGCGATACTGTCAGCAATCATGTTGCTGAGTCTCGCGACACCATCAAAAACATCATGGACGGCAAAGATCATCGTCTGGCCATCGTGATTGGACCATGCTCTATTCATGATACTGACGCCGCTCTGGATTATGCTAAGCGACTAAAAGCCTTATCTGAAAAGCTTGATGACAGTCTATTCATAATCATGCGCGCATATTTTGAAAAGCCCCGTACCACTGTTGGCTGGAAAGGCTTGATTAACGACCCGAATCTAGATGGCACCTTTGATATTGATAAAGGTATCCGTATTGGCCGTAAATTATTAATTGATTTAGCTGAGCTTGGCCTACCTTTGGCGACAGAAGCATTGGATCCAATTTCACCTCAATACATTCAGGATCTCATCAGCTGGTCAGCCATTGGTGCACGTACGACAGAATCACAAACTCACCGTGAAATGGCCTCCGGTCTATCTGGCCCTGTTGGTTTTAAAAATGGCACCGATGGCAGCATGACGGTCGCCGTTAATGCCATGCAATCTGTTTCCCATGGCCATTCATTCCTTGGCATCAATGAAAATGGTCAAGTCAGCATTGTTAACACAAAAGGCAATGCGTACGGACACTTAGTACTTCGTGGCGGGAATGGAAAGCCAAACTATGATGCCGCTAACATTGCGTTGAGTGAAGCCGCTTTGACGAAAGCCAATCTAAAACACAACATCATGGTTGACTGCTCACACGAAAATTCGAACAAACAACCTGAACGCCAAATCACAGTAATGGAAGATTCTACTCAGCAAATCCTAGCGGGTAACCAATCCATCATGGGGTTAATGATTGAAAGTAATATTGGTTGGGGCAATCAAAAAGTACCCGCTGATATTAGCAACCTAGAATACGGTGTTTCGATTACCGATGCTTGTATCGATTGGGAAGCAACCGAAAAAGCCTTAACTCAAATGGCTAACGAACTTCGAAGTGCATTACCAAAACGCCAACGCGACTAATTCTTTTGGTTAATGACTTGATATAAAAAAACGCGAACCTGGGTTCGCGTTTTTTTATTGGATTTAGCTTTAAAGACCTTTACTCAAAAGTATTAGGACTTACATAAATGCGTTATCCGTCACGGTATGGTCAGTAGAATCTTTTACCGCCGTCAAACCGGCAACCTTTTCAATCAAGGTTTTCTCAACACCTTCTTTCAACGTAAGATCAACCGCACTGCAACCTTGACAGCCACCACCAAACTTCAACACAGCCACTTCACCGTCAATCACTTCCACTAGACTTACTTCACCACCATGTGCAGCCAATCCTGGGTTGATTTCAGAATACAACACATAGTTGATCTGATCTTCAATCGGACTGTCTTCAGTGACTTTCGGCATTTTTGCATTAGGCGCTTTAATAGTCAGCTGACCGCCCATTTTCTCAGTGGCGTAATCCACGAATGCTTCATCTAAAAAGTTGACTGAGTTTTTCTCAATGTAGACTTTTAATTTTGGCAGATTCAGAATTTCATCCGTTTCATTTACTTCATCGGGGCGACAATAAGCCAAACAGGTTTCTGCATATGGCGTACCCGGTTGCTGGATAAAAATACGCACAGCCATACCTTCGACACCCTGCTTTTCTAGTAAAGAAGCAAGGTATTCTTGAGCGGCGTCGGTAATAGTAATGTTCATATACAACCTTAAATCTAGGTAACGATTAATAAGGCTTATATTAACTCAGTTAAAAGATAAAACCAAAGACCTAGTAAAAAACTAAGGTATTTTTCCTCTTTTTATTGAGAGTGCTTATCAATAGCAATTAAGACTCCTTCCCAACAAAAATATGCGAATAAGCCTTATTAGGAAAACCCCTAAAGATATAGATAAATATTCATTTTTAGAATAAAGAGTTTTTGCTAGTATTCGCTTACTTAATTTTATTAATCACGGTTCAATTCAATATGTATCAATACGACGCCATTGACCAACAGCTTGTTGAAGAGCGTGTTGCCCAGTTTCGCGACCAAACTCGTCGCTACCTGAACGAAGAGCTCAGCGAGCAAGAATTTTTGCCACTACGCTTACAAAACGGTCTTTATGTTCAGCGTTATGCGCCGATGCTGCGCATTGCCATTCCCTACGGCATGCTATCAAGCACACAACTTAGAAAACTAGCCGATATAAGTCGTCGCTACGACAGAGCTTACGGTCACTTCAGTACACGTCAAAATCTACAATTGAACTGGCCAAAACTAGAAGATGTGCCAGACATCTTGGCTGAACTGGCAGACGTTCAAATGCATGCTGTTCAAACCAGTGGCAACTGTATTCGTAACACCACAACCGACCAATACGCTGGTGTCATTTCTGACGAAGTCGTTGACCCACGCCCTTATTGCGAATTAATTCGCCAATGGTCTACGTTTCACCCTGAATTTGCCTTCTTACCACGTAAGTTCAAAATTGCCGTCAATGCAACTGAGTCGGCTGACCGTGCAGCAACTCAAGTACATGACATTGGCTTACATATTAAAAAGAATGAAGCTGGCGAAATCGGCTTTAAGGTCATTGTCGGTGGCGGCTTAGGACGTACACCTATGGTTGGTGTCACGATCAGTGAATTTGTACCGCGCGAAGACTTGCTAACCTATCTAGATGCCATCATTCGTGTTTACAACCAACAAGGTCGTCGCGACAACAAATATAAGGCTCGAATTAAAATATTAGTAAAAGCACTCGGCATTGAAGAATTCCGACGCCGTGTAGATGCTGAATGGGCTCACCTTCGCGGTTCAGAAAGTACGGTTCCTATGAGTGAGTTCGAGCGCCTAGCCTCTTTCTTCACGGAACCCGCATATCAGAGCCTAGTGAATCAACCAGAGGTTTTAGTAAGCAAATTAGCAGACAGCGCTGGCTTTGCTCGTTGGTATGAGCGCAATACTTTTGAACACAAACAAGCGGGTTACCGTATCGTCACCCTTACCCTGAAAAAAGCAGGGCAAGCTCCGGGCGATGCGACCGCAGAGCAAATGGAAAAAGCAGCCAACTTAGCTGACCAATTCAGTTTTGGTGAATTACGCGTCAGCCATGAGCAAAATTTGGTCTTAGCGGATGTTCGTCAAGACCAACTTATTGAGCTTTGGGAAGCCGCCAAAGACGCCGGCTTTGCCACTCCAACTCTCGGTTTGCTAACGGATATGATTTGCTGCCCTGGCGGTGATTTTTGTGCCTTAGCCAATGCTAAGTCAATTCCTATCGCGGCACAGATTCAAGACACGTTCAGTGATCTTGATTACCTGTACGACCTAGGCAATATTGACCTAAACATTTCAGGCTGCATGAATGCATGTGGACACCACCATGTGGGTAACATTGGTATTCTAGGGGTTGATAAAAAAGGCGAAGAGTTTTATCAAGTTTCTATTGGTGGAGCCTCTGGGCACGATGCCAGCATTGGTAAAATCTTAGGCCCTTCATTTGCTCAAGAAGAAATTAGCGGTGTCATCCAAAAATTGATGCAAGTCTATGTCGATAACCGCTCGGCAGAAGAACGTTTTATCGATACTTTCCGTCGCGTTGGTATTGCCGCATTCAAGGAGGCTGCTTATGCCAAAACTAATTAAAGATGGCGCCATCATCGACAATCAATACGAATGGCAACAAGACCCAGAAGCCGTCATATCAGCAAACAGTATTGTCAGTGCGCAAAAATGGCTCGCCGAGAAAGACACACTAGGTGACGTTGCAGGTATTTGGCTAGAAGCTGGTGATGGCACAGACATCTTGAACGACGTGGATCTAAACCAGTTTGATGTCATCGGTATTCACTTTCCAGCTTTCGCAGATGGTCGTGGTTTCAGCTATGCTCGCCTACTAAGAGAGCGCTTCAACTATCAAGGTGAAGTCAGAGCACTCGGCGACTTTATTCCAGATCAATTAGGCTATTTATTGCGCGTTGGCTTTAATGGCTTTCAATTCGCAGAAGAAGTGGATTTGGAAAAAGCACTATTGCTACACAAACCATTTTCAGTCGCCTACCAAGGTGATGTAGCAGACCCAAGACCAATATTTTTACGTCGCTAGACGACTTATTAACTATTTGTCACATAAAAGGCCATTTCGATGGCCTTTTTCTATTGCGTCTTGCCTAAGTCATGATTATCGTTGTAAAAGATCGATTCATTGTGAAAGGAATAACACGTGACAAAGATGCACCTAATTAGCCTATTAGTAGGCAGTGTTTTATCCGCTTCTGCTCCTGCGGCAACCGTATATGTTTCCGACATTCAGTTTGTGGCTATTCGAGAAGGACAAGACAATAGCACCAGAGCCGTCGAGCGTGGAATCAAAAGCGGTACGCCGTTAGAAGTTTTAGAACAATCTAACGGCTACAGCAAAGTACGCACACCAAATGGTGCCGAAGGTTGGGTCGCTGATTACTACCTATCCGACGACATGGTAACTCGTGATCACTTAGAAGAATTGCAAAAACGCCTTACAACAGCCATCCAACGTCGCAATAATATTAGTAATGAGCTAAAAGAAAGCCAAGCACAAACAACGTCATTATTAGAGGCGCAATCCGAGCTACAACAGGAAAACCAAGCATTAAAAGCACAGCTTGAAAATGTTCAATCCATTGCTGAAAAAGCCGAAATCATTGTGTCACAAAATGACACCGTCACTTATCAAATAGAAAGCCTTAAACAACAAGCTGACATTGCCAAACAAAACAGCCTTCATTTACAGAACAATCACCAACAAAAATGGTTTATGATCGGTGTCGGCACCCTCTTCGGTGGACTATTGCTTGGCGCCTTTCTCCCGTTAATCAGACGCAAAAAAGCAGGCAAAGGCAGCTGGTAAGAGAGCATAATTAAATGACAGAAGTTTCGATTGTCCACTCCTTTTTCCTAATATTTGCTGGAGCGGCAGTCGTTGCTTCACTCGCTTTGTATACTCGACAACCAATGATTATTGCTTACATCGCCCTTGGCGTCTTGCTCGGCCCTTCTGCCCTATCTTTAATTGACGAACCCAAACTCATGGACGAAATGAGCCACATAGGCATCATTTTCCTACTCTTTTTATTGGGTTTGGATATGCAGCCCAGCCACCTTCTTAATATGCTAAAGAAAGCCTCCTGGGTGGCGCTTTTAAGCTCAGCAATATTTGCAGCACTTGGCTATCTGGTATCATTCTTATGTGGTTATAGCCAAATCGAAAGCCTTATTATTGGTGTGGCCATGATGTTCTCTAGCACCATAGTATGCATCAAGCTGCTACCCACTACGGTATTACATCATAAACACACAGGTGAATTGGTCGTTGGCTTATTACTGCTGCAAGACTTAATCGCCATTGCAGTGCTGCTCGTCTTATATAGCATGTCCGGGAATGACCATGCCGGCATTATGAACTATTTAAAACCCCTCATTGGCTTGCCACTTTTAATCTGCGCCTCTTTTTTATTCGTTAAATACATTTTATTGAAGTTGATCACGCGCTTTGATCGCTTTCATGAATATATATTTTTGGTGTCTATCGGCTGGTGTTTATCCATGGCGGTATTGGCCGAGACTGCCGGGCTGTCTGCTGAGATGGGGGCCTTCATCGCTGGCGTAAGTCTAGCCACAAGTCCTATTTCACAATACATAGCAACACACCTAAAACCACTGCGGGATTTCTTTTTAATTCTTTTCTTCTTCTCTATTGGGGCCAGCTTCAATTTAGATTTACTCGGAGCCGTTATCTTGCCAGCCTTGATTTTGGCGGTTGGCGCCATGCTGATTAAGCCAGTTATCTTCCGTTATCTATTAAAAGGCATGAAAGAAGATTCAAATACCGCTTGGGAAGTTGGCTTTCGCCTTGGACAGGTGAGTGAGTTTTCTCTACTGATCGCCTATTTAGCAGCCAACATTGGTCTACTGGGGCAAGAAGCATCCCATGTTATTCAAGCAACCGCTATTTTAAGCTTTGCACTCTCAACCTATGTGGTCATCCTAAACTACCCTACGCCGATTGCCATCTCAGATAAACTCAGGAGAGATTAACGGTGAACACGCTATTTTATTAGGCTTCACCAAGACGAAACCAACAATTATCAAATGCTTTAATCTAACCCTTTCTTTAGTCACACAAAATATAATAGAATAGCGCGAAATACCTGACTCTTATCAAGAAGTCTTGTATAATAACGCGCAAATTTCGTCCTCACTTATTTAGAGTAATGTAATGGCTGACTTATCAAAATACAGAAACATCGGTATTTTTGCCCACGTAGACGCGGGTAAAACAACCACAACAGAACGTATTCTTAAACTTACTGGTATTATCCATAAAATCGGTGAAGTACATGAAGGTGAATCTACAACAGACTTCATGGAACAAGAAGCAGAGCGCGGTATTACCATCCAATCTGCTGCGGTTAGTTGTTTCTGGAAAGACCACCGTTTCAACGTTATCGACACACCTGGACACGTTGACTTCACAGTAGAAGTATACCGTTCACTTAAAGTTCTTGACGGTGGTGTTGGTGTATTCTGTGGTTCTGGTGGTGTTGAGCCACAATCTGAAACTAACTGGCGCTACGCAAACGAATCTGAAGTAGCTCGTTTGATCTTCGTTAACAAACTAGACCGTCTAGGCGCAAGCTTCTACCGCGTTGTTGACCAAGTTAAAAACGTTCTAGGTGCGACACCTCTTGTGATGGTTCTGCCAATCGGTACAGAAGATGAATTCGTTGGTGTGGTTGACCTACTGACTCGTAAAGCATACATCTGGGACGAAAGTGGACAGCCTGAAAACTACAAAGTTGAAGACGTTCCTGCCGACATGGTTGACCAAGTTGAAGAATACCGCGAAGCATTGATTGAAACAGCGGTTGAACAAGACGACGACCTAATGATGGCTTACATGGAAGGCGAAGAGCCTTCAATGGAAGACCTTAAGCGCTGTATCCGTAAAGGTACTCGTGACCTTGCGTTCTTCCCAACTTACTGTGGTTCTGCCTTCAAAAACAAAGGCATGCAACTTCTTCTTGACGCAGTAGTTGATTACCTACCTAGCCCAACAGATGTTGTTCCACAAGATCTTACGGATGAAGAAGGTAATGCAAACGGCGAAAAAGCCATTGTTTCTGCTGACGAACCTTTCAAAGCACTTGCATTCAAAATCATGGATGACCGTTTCGGCGCCTTGACTTTCGTACGCGTATACTCTGGTGTGATCAACAAAGGCGACACAATTCTAAACAGCTTCACAGGCAAAACAGAACGTGTTGGCCGTATGGTTGAGATGCAAGCCGATGACCGTAAAGAAATCAGTCGCGCGCAAGCGGGTGATATCATGGCCATCGTAGGCATGAAAAACGTACAAACTGGTCACACTCTTTGTGATCCTAAGCACCCTTGTACGCTTGAAGCCATGGTATTCCCAGAGCCTGTAATCTCTATCTCTGTTACACCTAAAGACAAAGGTGGTAACGAGAAAATGGGTATTGCAATTGGTAAAATGGTTGCAGAAGATCCAACGTTCCGTGTAGAAACTGATCAAGATTCTGGCGAAACAATCCTACGTGGTATGGGTGAACTTCACCTAGACATCAAAGTGGATATCTTGAAACGTACTTATGGTGTAGACCTAGTTGTTGGTCAACCACAGGTTGCTTACCGTGAAACCATCACGAAAGAAGTTGAAGATACCTACACGCACAAGAAACAATCTGGTGGTTCTGGTCAATTCGGTAAGATCGATTACCGCATCAAACCAGGCGAGCTAGGCTCTGGCTTCACCTTCTCTTCTTCTGTTGTGGGCGGTAACGTACCGAAAGAATTCTTCCCAGCAGTAGAAAAAGGCTTTAAGTCTATGATGGAAGAAGGCGTTCTAGCAGGTTTCCCTGTACTAGACGTTGAAGTTGAGTTGTTCGACGGTGGTTTCCACGCAGTTGACTCCTCTGCTATTGCCTTCGAAATCGCCGCTAAAGGCGCTTTCCGTCAGTCTATCCCGAAAGCGGGTCCTCAGTTGATCGAGCCTATCATGAAAGTTGACGTGTTCACGCCAGACGATCACGTTGGTGACGTAATCGGTGACTTGAACCGTCGTCGTGGCATGATCAAAGACCAAGAGAAAGGTGCAACTGGCGTTCGTATTAAAGCCGACGTTCCTCTTTCTGAAATGTTTGGTTACATCAGTTCACTACGTACAATGACATCTGGTCGCGGTCAGTTCTCTATGGAGTTCTCTCACTACCTACCATGTCCTTCTAACGTAGCTGAAACGGTTATTGCTGCGCAAAAAGAGAAGAAAAGCCAAGAATAATCTTTCTTGAGCAAAAAAAACCGATGCTTGCATCGGTTTTTTTTTGCTCTATTGCTTTTAGCTTGTCGACAGTGAAGCAATAAAAAAGCTGGACACATAACATGCGGCCAGCTTTTCATCTATGACAAAGGACTGAAAGCCTTAGAAAGGCACAGGATACTCTTTAAAGACCGTCATGATGTCTTTTAATGCCTGCTCACTAAGGGCCATGTCAAAGGCAGCCATGTCCTCTTTCAATTGATCTAATGACGTCGCCCCAATAATGGTCGAAGTTACACCATCCACTTGATCACACCAGGCCAATGCCAATTGTGCTGGCGTCATATTATAAGCCTTAGCAACGTCTAAATACGCTGAAACCGCCTTATCGACCAAGGGGGTGTCACGGAAAGTACCGTTACGCTGCTCATAACTCCATCGACTCCCTGCAGGACGAGCGCCACCAAGGTATTTACCTGTTAACGCCCCTGCGGCCAATGGTGACCAAGGTAAATAGGCGACATCTTCATGAACACAGTTTTCAACTAGGTAAGGCCAATCTTTGGCATGCAATAGACTAAACTCGTTTTGAATCGATGCCACTCTTGGCAAGTTGTGCTGCTCACTCAAACGAATATATTCGTTAATGCCCCACGTGGTATCGTCAGACAAACCAAAATGGCGAATCTTGCCTGCTTTTACACACGCATCGATGCCCTGCAAAATATCCAACATCTGATTAGAGTGCTCTGCACCATCCACATTCGTAAAACGAATCCGGTTTGGAAAGTGTTTGGCAAAATGAGGAGACACACGGTTAGGCCAGTGCAATTGATATAAATCGATGTAATCTGTCTGCAGCCGCTTTAATGAAGCATCCACTGCATCAATCACAGCCTGTCCAGTAATAGGACCACCATCACGCACATAACTCAATCCCGGCCCAGCTATTTTGGTAGCCAAAACAAAATCATCACGCTTAGAAGGATGTCGAGATAACCAATCACCAATAATGGTTTCAGTTTTACCGTAAGTCTGTGGTGACGGAGGCACAGAGTACATCTCTGCCGTATCCATAAAGTTAACGCCGTTATCTAAAGCATATTCAATCTGCTCATCTGCATCCGCTTGCGTGTTTTGAGTTCCCCAGGTCATAGTCCCCAAACAAACCCTTGAAACCTCTAACCCCGTTCGCCCTAATGACATATATTTCATCATTCACATCCTTCTTAGGAAAAAGAAAGTACCCATGAAAACAAAAAACTGGCCATCAGACCAGTTTTATCAATGAAAACAAGAAGAGCGTTAATTTAAAAGCTAATTTTCAGCAGCACTGGAGCCTTCCAATAGAGACTCATAGCGTTGATCGGTCAGTGTCTGCAAGAAAGCCACAATCGCATCAACTCGCTGATCAGGAAGCGCTGGACCTTTTTCCAACTCGACAAAGTCAATATTGTCCGCCACTTCCGGTTCTGCCCAAGGCTTTCCAGTTTCTGGATTAATCGTACGCGTTGGATTGTTATATTTGTCATAGAACAACACCACAGTACGCAGATCTTTAAACACCCCATTATGCATATAGGGCCCTGTCACCGCGACGTTTCGCAAAGAAGGAACTTTGAACTTACCCGCTTGCTTAGGATCATTGATATCAGGGTTATCCAATAACCCACGGTCAATGGCACCGCCGTTCTGCGCAACTAAGGCCGGATTCGCAGGCACACCAATATTTCGGTATTCGTAATTTGTAAAGGTTTCTTGCTGATTTAAGGGTGAGCTATTCAATTGGTGACAAGCATTACAGTTGGTAAACTGTTGTGAGAAAAATAAGGTCTTTCCCAATTCTTCCTGCGGCGTCAATGTCACTTCTCCACGTAACGCTCTATCATATTTTGAATCGAATGGCATAAAGAGTTCGGTTTTCTCAAAGCTAGCGATGGCATCAGCAATGGCATCATAGCCCGCTTTAGGATCATCCAAGACCCCTTCACCATATAAGGCATTGAAGGACTGTAGATATTGAGGGCTTTCTTTCACCCTCTGAACAACAGCATCACCATTTGGCAAAGCCATTTCAGCCGGATTTACGAATGGGCCTTGAGCTTGTTCCACCAATCCTGAAGCTCGGCCATCCAAGAACTGTCCACCACGGTATTCGCCGTTAGACATTTGATGAAAAGCCGGGGAAAAGGCAGCATAACCCGCCGTTGGAGCATTACGGCCACCCATTGAATGACCATCACTGCCCAAGGATACCGCACCCTCTAAAGCCTCAATGCGCTTATCAACAAACGCCGTGGCGATTGCATGACATGTTGCACAAGATTGATTTCGCTCTTTTGATAAATTGGTATCAAAAAATAACTGTGATCCCAACAAGGCTTTTGGATCTGACACAGGGATAGGCAACTCTTTAGACGCCTTATGCTGAGGCGTTTTAACCTGCTTAACCACTTTAGTTTGACTGACAACTTGGCTTGGCTCACTGCAAGCAGCCAATAAAATAGCGGCAGTTATGCCCAAAGAAATTCGAAAAATCATTGACTACTCAGCATTTTGTTTTCACTTTGAAAGGCATGATACACCCAAGACAAAACTCAGTAAAATAATGACAATCATTATTACTTAATTTCGCCCTATCGAAGCACTTACCACGATGTATATCAAACAAAGTGATAAATGCCTCCTAGGCCAACCTAAAATGAATACGTATTATTGTTCAGGAAGGGTCACATTTAATTCTAAAACAGAACATTCATCCGTATTGTCTAACTGAATCTGCACATCTTCACTGCCAATTTGCACATACTTTCGAATGACATCGATAATTTCTTGCTGCATTTGCGGCAAATAATCAGGCTGCTGTCGTTTAGTGCGTTCATGCGCGACGATTATTTGCAGTCTGTCTTTTGCTACAGAAGCTGAGCTTGGCTCAGCTTTGCTTTTAAAATAATCAAAAATACCCACACTAACCTCCTAACAGGCGCTTAATAAAGCCTTTCTTTTGAACGTCCAAAAAGCGTAATGGTTTTTCTTCTCCCATTAAGCGATCAACAGCATCGGTATACGCCATGCCTGCCTCAGCGTCAGTCTCTAAAATTACCGGTGTACCTTGGTTCGATGCCTTCAAAACGGCTTCGGACTCTGGAACAACGCCTAATAATGGAATGGCCAGAATATCTTCCACGTCCGACACACTCAGCATCTCACCCTGCGCAACACGTTCTGGATGATAACGAGTTAAAAGAAGATGCTCTTCGATTGGCTCTTTACCCTCTTCCGCACGTTTCGACTTACTTTGCAAGATCCCCAAAATACGATCCGAATCTCGCACCGAAGACACTTCTGGATTCGTTACGACGATCGCAACGTCAGCAAAATACAAAGCCATCTGAGCCCCTTTCTCAATACCTGCAGGGGAATCACAAATAATGTAATCAAACTCTTTAGAAAGCTCTTCTAGAACGCCTTGAACCCCTTCGATTGTCAACGCGTCTTTATCTCTGGTTTGTGACGCAGGCAGAATAAATAAGCCTTTGGTACGCTTATCTTTAATCAATGCCTGTGACAGCGTCGCTTCTTTATTGATGACATTCACAAAGTCATACACCACTCGGCGTTCACAGCCCATAATCAAATCAAGATTGCGTAAACCCACATCAAAATCTATGATGACAGTTTTATGCCCTTTCATTGCAATGCCAGTACCAATTGCTGCACTCGACGTTGTTTTTCCAACACCACCCTTACCTGAGGTAACGACAATAATCTTTGCCAATGCTTTATCCTCCAATGACTCGAAATAAGCCATTTTAATTAATCTATAAAACTACAACGGAACCACTTCTAATTGTTCGTCCGTTAAATACACTTGAGCACTGTCTTTCCAAACGATCTTCTGCAATGCATCACTCAGCATAAAATTACCCGCAACAGAAACCAGCTCGGCTTCCATACTTTTACAAAAAATTCGCGCTGCTGAATCTCCTTTGACGCCAGCTAAAGCACGGCCACGCAAAGCACCATAAACATGGATATTGCCATCAGCCAACACTTCAGCACCGGCACTGACTTGCGTTAGCACAATCAAATCCCCTTCCGCGTACACTTGCTGACCTGAACGAATGGGTTTAGTAATCACTTTTGTCGCTTGTGGAACCAACTTTTCTTCAACGATCGTTTTTACTACGACATCTGGACTGACATCGGTTGAGGTTATTGGTGCCATATTAATCGCACGAGCTTTACTGGCAGGCAATAAAGCGATCGATACTTGAGCATGCCATACCGGCAGAGCATCAGGATCACAGCGCCAACCTATGACACTTAATCCAAGTGGCGAAATGGCTTGTATCAATGCTTCAAATTCATCAATGCGAATACCGCGCTTCATCTTTGACAGATCAATTATGATCGGTGCCTGATTAAAGAAGTTTGGTACTTGCGCAATTTTTTTCTCTAATTGAATGACGATTCCCTCTAATGAAAACGAGTGAATCTCCAATAAAATAGTAGTAACCACACTTCCTTTTAATTGGAAGCCAGAATCAGTCATCTACAGTATCCTTATTTAACAGTCTAAACATGGCCACATACGCAAAAAATACAGCATGACCTTGATAGCGCAGCATTCTACCAAGGCCACAGACGAAAGAAACGCAAATTACAATAAAGAAACACGATCACTTGCTCCCTTATAGTGCCTCATGTGGCTTGTGTGCTCAATAATGAGCGATCTTTTAACGTTATGATTCTATTGATATTTTACAAGTTACTTACATACTTGTTCCCATTAATCTGGGGAAAACTTTTGCACCATAGATAATCAATCTGTGACGGCAAATTCTGACGCTAATCGACTCACCCCCAAACCACTTTGTTTCGTTAACTTAATTTGCACAGGAATTCGTTCTTTCAACGCACTAATGTGACTGATTATGCCAATGGTTTTTCCTGATGAATGCAAATTGTCCAAGGCGTCCAAGGCCGATTCCAAGGTTTCGCTGTCCAAGGTGCCAAAGCCTTCATCAAGAAACAATGAATCAATACTGGTTTTATGAGACACCAAATCCGACAGCGCCAAAGCCAAAGCCAGACTCACCAAGAAAGACTCCCCACCCGACAAGGTCTTAGTATCGCGAGAAACATCCGCTTGCCAAGTATCCACCACCGCCAAGGACAAGGCCTCTGCTTGTCTTTTCAACTGATAACGACGATGCAAAATAACCAAATGCTGATTGGCTAAATACACCAGATGATCCAGTGTTAGACTTTGCGCAAAGCGACGGAACTTAGCACCATCAGCCGAACCAATTAAATGATTCAATCGATCAAGATGTACCAACTCTTCACGTAAAGCATTGAGTTCCTCTGCGGACGCTTGCGCTTGCTCACGTCGTTGCACTTCTTCACGTATTTTCTGAGAAACCTCTCCCAAGCTGCGATTCAACTGTTGTTGCTGACTTTCAATACGCTCCACCGAAGCCACTAGCTCATCAAGCGCGATACTATCAAGCGGATCATTTTTAGGCTTGGATTGAGCATGCTCAAGACACGCTTGTTCCGATTGTTTTAGCAAGGCGGTTTGGCGGGTTATGGCGTCCTTTAAATCGCTAGAAAGCTGTTGCAGCAAGGTAAATTCAGCCTCGGACAGGCAAGCAGATTGCCAATCTAAGTCACTTCCAAAGCCTTTCTCTTGCAACGCGTTTTGCCAAACCGAATCCACAAGTTCAAGGTCTTTTTTCAGGGAAACAAGGGACTTCTCAATTGCTTTCAAACTTGCCGACAATGTCGCCAATTTGGTTTGAACCAGCTCACGCTCTTTTACCGCCGCGTCATACTCTTCGCGTTTTTGCATCAAGGCTTGCTGAACATCAGCACGGAATGCCGCCAACGTTTTGCCTTTCAGCCTTTTATCTAACTCTGTATCCAATTCGCTCAAGGTGTTGGCCTGTTCGCTCACTAGTGACACCACCTCATTCACCTGAAGCTGACTCTCTTTGACTCGCTCTTCTAACGACACTAACTCATAAGCAAGCTGTTCTTCTTGCTGAACCTGCGTATCATAATTCGCCTTGGCTTCTCGCCACGTCTGCAAAGACGTTTGCAAGGCCAGAAGACTTTCACTCAATGGCGAAGACAGATAACGCTCCGGCACCTCAGCCTCTACAAGGGAAGTCATCAACTCACTGTGAATACGCTCTTTCTCTGAAGCCGTTTTTTGATGATCCGCCTGTTTTGACTCTAAGGTATGACGGAGTAAGCGACCTTGGGATTCCGACTCCTGAAGTTGCAAGGTCATGTGTTGCAGTTGAGTTTGACTCATGGTCAATTGCTCTTCTAATGCCACACGCTGCTGATGCTTTTCGAGCAAGATGACATTCAGATCATTCACATGGCTCCAAGCTTGCTGAACCCTATCGACACAGCTTGAAATATGATTACCATCCAACACTTCGACCGGATCACTGACCATCAAGCCATTTAACAATGCCAGCAGCTCCGCCTCCGTTGCTGATAACTCACTCACTAGCGTAAGGCGTTGATCCTGTCGCATTTCCAGCTCACGGGTTAACACCTGCTGATTCGCCTTCAACCCTTGCCCAACTTGTACCAATTCATCTAAATCAGACTTCAATTGCTCCAATCTTTGTTGGTTTTCCTGGTTCACTTCTTGATACCAAGCCTGACCCAACTCATGCTCATGGGAACCACACAAGGGACAAGGCTGATGATCTTCCAGTGCAACACGTAATTCATTCAACACAAGGATATGACGTTCGGCGTCCACCAGCTTGGTTAAATCGTTTAAATGGGCATTTTTCTCTTTGTAAGTCAGTCTTTGCTGAACCAGCTGCTGTTCTTGCAACGCCAGTTGATTGTTTAACTCACCAATAGAGTGATCAATTTCTTGAGCTTGTTGGCACTTAGCTTGATAAGACTCATAGCGACTCACTAGCTCCACAGCTTTTTGCTGCTTTGCTTCCTCATGACGGAAATGCTCTTGCCAATCCCCCCATTCTCGACCAGAGGATAAGCCAAGAAATTCCTCCACCCGCTCTTTCAATTGCCCTTCCATGGCGGCGGTATTGGATTTTTGCTGTTCGACGCCTTTTTTACTGGCGGCAAATGAATTCAAAGCCGAATCAAGAGACTCTTTGGCACTAGACACCTCCGCCGATAACCCCATTAGGGTTTGATCTAGCGCCTGAATTGCCCCTTGCTGATACAACCAGTTAGTAACTTGCGCCTCAATCTTTTCTGGCGTTTGCCATTCAGACAAACTCTGCTGGCTTTGCTGCGCCGCCAACCTAACCTCGTTCGCTTTGGTTTTCTTCTGCTCTAACGCTTTTAGGCTGTCTGCATGCTTTTGTTCTATAACAAGGCGACGATTATTGGCTTCCATCAGCTGTTCATTAACACTGTCTCGACGAGACACCAAAGGCTGAATCACCTTCGCTATCTCTTCGTTCAGCGCTTCCCATTGAGCCGTTTGTTCATCAAAGGTCTGCTGTCGTTGCTCGGTATGCTCATCTGCCGTTTTAAAAACCTGGTTCTGCTCAAGGTGTTTTTTCGAAACCTCTGTCTGCTCCGTTTCAAGTTCCACAACTCGGCGCTGCACGTCTTTCAGGCTCTGATGCTGACCTAGCAAAGCATTCGCCACAGCGGCATTGTCCAATGCAGTTTGCTTCGGCTTAAATGCCTCCACAGCCGCAACCGCTTCGTCATGTTGCTGAGTATGCATAGCCAACTGCTTTGCAAGCCTTGCCTCGGCCTGACGCCAGTCTAAATGTTGCTTATGCTGCTTTACGCTCTCCGAGAGTGTTTTCTCTTGCGCAGAATACGTCTTTTCTTGCTCAACCAGCGCCTGCAACTCCTCGTCACTCAATAATTGACGTTGAGCATTCACCGCTTCTAACTGCGCAATTTTCTGACGTTCAGATTTATGTTTTTCAAATACCCATTGAGACACCTGACCATAAATTTCCGTGCCCGTTAACTCCTCCAGCAGCTCCGCTCTGTCATTAGCAGACGCATTGAGAAAGGCCGAAAATCCCCCTTGCGCCAGTAACATGGACTTAGTAAAACGAGAAAAATCTAACCCTGTGATCTCTGCTATTTTCTCTATTTTCTCGTTTATCTTAGTGGTAATAATGCTGCCATCCCGCTCACACAACTCGCAGGTCATTGGTTGTAACTTACCGTCACTGCTGCCACGTGCTCGACGCTGCCCCCAGAAAGCACGGTAACCTTTGCCTTTAATCTCAAATTCCACTTCCGCAATACATTCAGCCGTATGGCGCGTCATCAATTCATTCTGACTGGGTGAGACTTTCAAGCGTGGCGTTTCGTGATACAGAGCCAAGCAAATGGCATCCAGCAAGGTCGACTTACCCGCCCCAGTTGGACCAACAATGGCGAACACACCAGCGTCATCAAACGGCGCTTTGGTAAAATCGATTTCCCATTCACCTTTTAGGGAATTAATGTTCTTCAGACGAAGCTTACAAATTTTCATGCTGGCTTCTCCTTCTCAACTGACTTTTTCGTCTCTGTTGCCGGGGTCGCCTCAAACAAATCTTGGTCCGCTTCTTGTTGGCTTTCTTCCATTTCGATCAAGCAGCGATTAAACAACTCAGTCAATGTGACGGCTTCCTCATCCTCCACATCAAGGTTCAGCTGCAAGCTTTTCTCAAATACCTCTTTTACCGTTAATTCAGACAAGGTTTGACGAGATTCAAACACTTCATTCTTTTGTTCAATGGCGCTTTTTCTCATTACCCGTAGCAACTCAATGGGCTTATCTGCAATGGCTTCCACCAGCCGCTTATGCACATCGCTTAAGTATTCATCGGCAATCACAGTCACTTCCAACCAAAGACTTTTCCCTTTAAAGAAAGAAGCACTTACCGTCAGCTCGAGTTCATCAATCTGTTTCAAGAGGCTTTTTAGGTTGCCTTTAATACTTTGCAGCGACTGAAAATTAGGAATCGGCACCAGTTGAATAGGCTCTTGGCTTTCCTCAAACAAATCCATCACCGGTCCTTGTTCACCAAAGGCATCGGTATCCACAATAACAAGGGATTTCTCTCGGCCTAATTCATCAAAGCTCAACGGAATTGGGGAACCACTGTAACGAAAGCGGCCATCCTTAGTAATCGCTTGGGCCCTGTGAATGTGCCCAAGAGCAAGGTAATCAAACTTAGGAAATACCGACGTAGGCAAAGCCTCTAACGTGCCCACATAAAGATCACGAACCGACTCGCTTGCCTGTCCGCCCATGGCAGTAAGATGCCCAGTGCCAATAATTGGAACGGGGGTTTTAAGGTTTCGATTTTTCTCACAAGCAAAATCAAACACCTGCTGATAAAAATCGCCAATTTGTTCGAGCAAACTGTGCTTCTTATCTTGTTCAGACTGACCTACAAGGCTTTTCATCACATCTTTAGGGCGCAAATACGGCACAGCACACACCCATGCACCGATCTCGCCTGTTTTGTCTTTTAAGGGAATAACATGAGATTCAAGGTCATCTAAATTGCCTTGGCTAGTGACTTGCGCATCAAGATAAAAAAGTAGGCTTTTCGATTCATTCAGCATACTCACCGAGTCGTGATTCCCCGCCACAATCACCAACTGACAGCTTCGCGCTTTCATGTCCAACACCAACTGGTGGTACATTTCACGGGCATAACTTGGCGGCGAGCCAGTATCGAAAATATCCCCCGCGATGATCACTGCCTCAATGGCTTGTTTTTCCACTAAAACCAGCAACCAATCAATAAAAGCTTTGTGCTCGTCACGACGGGACTTACCCATGAAATGCTGCCCCAAATGCCAATCTGAGGTGTGTAAAATCTTCATTTGGTAACCTAATTTGATTATTCAGCGCACGAAATGCAGCTGACGGGTTCGAATACGTAATGGCCTTAAATAGGTATCCCATTGTTGCAGAGAACGTTTTTGACCATGATACAGAATGTTTAAATCAGTCGAGTTGGTTTTACTTAAAACATGCGCAAAGGCTTCCTTCAAATCCGTTTGCTCTGCTAAGCCCTCAGACTCATCGGATAAAGTGCAACACGCCAATAAATGACAATCCACGTTAGCAAGTACCTCTCGCCAATGTCCTTCATAGGCCGCATTTTCCGCCGCTAAAATTACTAGCCAAGAGCCATGATCTACCCCTAACTCATACAACAAACGACCTTTTCGAACGCCCTGTTGAAGTTGCAAAAAAACACGATCAGCTGGCGTAAGATTCAAAGCCTGTTGCCAGTCAGTTGTAGATAAATGCGGTTTTGACAACACCAGCGTCAACGCTTGACCAGCCGCATTTAAAGCCATGAATTCTTCAGTCAAGCCATCTTGATCAAATGCTAAACGCAGGCGATCCCCAAAGGATTCATCACTAGGACCCATTAAGGTTAATTCAATGCTGGCCTCATCTAGCCATTTTTTGGAAATCAGGGCAAAAGGAATGTTTGATGACACAGGTTGTGTGGTCAGTGACATGGGAGACACAAGCTGGGTTTGGCAGGCTAAAAGTGATTCACCGTTATTTTGATCGTATAAACGACATGCGCCACAGGCCCCCGCCCGACAGCCATAATGAACATCGCATTGATTGGCAAGTAACGCCGACAGTAGGTTTTCTCCAAACGCTGCACGAACCTTCTTACCATTCAAACTTATCGTCAGTCCTTGCGAACTCATGGTCTAACCTAACCAAATTGAAAGCCAAGATTATGACATAATTTATAAGGGGAAGCTTGGATCATATTTCCAAGACTGCATTCAAGGTAGCGGCACACCAGCACAAATCGAATTTGTACAATATAGAAACAAAATGTTAATCAGTAACCCTTATCAACAAATCCGAACTTAAGTGCCACCTTTGAATTTAATCTAAGGTGGCACAATCGCAATGCTTTAAGCTTCCGGTACCGAAGCCAACAAGGCCACTAATAGATCCCAAAAATCGGACACAGAATCAATCTCCATGCGCTCCGTTGGCGAATGAGCGCCGCGAATATTTGGACCGAAGGACACCATTTCCATGCCGGAATACTTTGCCCCAATGATGCCGCACTCTAGGCCCGCATGAATGACTTTCACATTCGCTTGATAGCCCATGACCTCTTTATGCACCTGCAAAAACGCTTTCAGTAAGCCTGCGTTCGGATCGGGTCGCCAACCAGGATAACCATTTTCCAAACGCACTTGAGCATGAATCAAAGAGAATGCCGATTTAGCCACATAGGCTTGATGCTCAACAGCTGAGTCGACTAACGATCGAACCAACAAACAGGCATCAAATTTCTTTTCTCCTGATGCTAGGTTACTAAGGTTGATGACACCTAGATTGCACGATGTTTCAGTCACACCGTCTAATTCCGCACTCATTCTATGGACCCCATGAGGTGCACAATATAAAGCACTTAATAAACGGTCCGTAGCCGTTTTATCCAGTTCAGAATCTAATGCCGCTGGTGTTAAGGCCACTTTTAAATCTGGCTCAATGGAAGCAAACTCAAGCTTAGTGTTTTGCTCAAATGATTCAATAAAGCGAAATAGGTCAGCCTCAGCATGGGCTTTCACATTAATTGTCGCCGTAGCATCACGGGAAATGGCATTGCGAAGAGTACCACCAGAAAAAGCGCTTAGCCCAAAATCACATTGCTCTTTTAACAAGTTTAATAGTCTAACAATCAATAGGTTTGCACTGGCACGACCTTTATGGATATCCAATCCAGAGTGACCACCGCGTAAACCGGAAACCGTAATCTCATACGCTTTTTTATCTGCTGTGACTGGAATCGGCGTATAAAGCTTATCGATATTAATATCGACCCCACCCGCACAACCAATGTAGACATCGCCTCGATCTTCAGAATCCAAATTGAGTAAGATTTTTCCTTTTAAAATACCTTCCTCAAGCTGCAAAGCACCGCGTAAACTGGTTTCTTCCTCAATGGTAAACAAGGCTTCAATGGGGCCATGTGCCATGTCAGTAGATTCCAATACCGCCAAGGCGGCTGCGACACCAATGCCATTATCCGCCCCCAAGGTTGTGCCTTTTGCTGACACCCAACCGTCGATGATTTGGGTTTGAATCGGGTCTTTGGTGAAATCATGCTCAAGTCCGGCTTCTTTTTGCGCCACCATGTCTAAATGACCTTGCAACACGACGGTTTGTCTATCTTTCATGCCCTTACTAGCAGGTTTACGAATCAACAAATTGCCCACAGGATCAACATAAGTGGTCAAACCCAGTTGCTCAGCCCAAGAAATTAACTGATCTCGTAACTGCGCTTCATGAAAGGAAGGTCTTGGGATATTACAAAGGGTTTGAAAGTGACGCCAAATAGCTTCTGGCTGCAAACTGCTTAATACTTGGTTCATTCGATACTCTTAACAATGGTCAATTTTTCACTAGGGTAAAGAAGCTCAAATACAGAGGCAATCGAAATTAAGCCTAGCCCCATACAGAAAACGCATGTTACTGAGCATGCCAACACCTAATAATTTGAAATGGCGTTTTATTTTATAGAATCGCATTTGATATTTCGCTAATATGAACGCTCAACACCGTCTATCAAACAACACCAATAAAAAAACAGGACGTCACCATGCAAGCTGTACTGGATTACCTCACTCAATATGCGGATACCATTTTGCGCGATTTTCGCGACCCTTATCATGGCACGCCATTGTTTTTTGATGGCTGTGATGCGCAGAGTAAACAAGCCGTTTGCTGGAACAATACCGATGGTCGGATTTGGCAACCTTCTAACCTTGCCAGCCAACAAAATCTATTTCGTTTCTTGGTCGGCTTAACCAATATCACACAAGACCCTCAATACAAACAGGCCGCGCAAGACGCCATCCGATGGCATTTCGATCATGCTGATTCCAGCGGCTTGATTCGCTGGGGCGGTCATTCATTTATTGATTTAAAAACCTTAGACTCGGTCGGCCCTGAAAACAAAAACATGGTGCACGAACTCAAACACCATTGCCCTTTCTATGAACTCATGTACGAAACCAACCCCGCCGCCACACGAAAATTGATCAAGGCTATTTGGAATACCCATGTCACCGATTGGCAACAAATGGAAATGTCTCGTCATGGGCAATACGGTCTCAACTTTGATGAATTAAGTTTCTGGGACAAACCCAAACACACTAACCTTCAACCATTACGGGAAATGAAAGGCTTATCCTTCATCAATATTGGTAACGATTTGGTGTTCAGTGCTGGCATGCTTTACAAACTAGATGGGGATGAAAAGGCCTTGTCTTGGGCTGAATATTTAACGCGCCAATACATCAATAGCCGTCATCCTGATACCCAGTTGGGTTGCTATCAATACAATCAGCCCCTTAAAACCGGCGATGCGCCAGCCGATGAACATCACCCTCAATACACCTTTTCGTTTTGGGGAGACAGAGCACAACGTCAATTTGGACCAGAATACGGTGAAGTGGCGAAAGAAGCTTGGGTATTATTCAAGGTTGACGAAGACGCCCTTAATGGCCCAGAAGGCATATACGGTGACTGCGCCTTAGCACAAACGTTACTCGCCAGAGAGTTAGGCACAAGAGGCAAACAATTACTGAATTGGACAACAGAAGGGCTAGAAGCCTGGGCGCATTACGCTTACGACGCGGATACCAACGAAATAAAACCCATGTTCGCGGATGGTAAAGATCTCACCGGACACAAAATTCCTCGCTTTGGCTACTATGGTCAAAAAGACCAAGTATTCACTCGTCGTCCTCTGCCTGCCCATGTCTTCCTTGCCTACGTGACGAACTGGACAGAAAGCCGTAGCGAAAAGCTCTGGCCCAGCGTTTGCGCCATGGCAACCCACTTTGGCTTGGGAGATTGGCAAAATAGAAACGTGATCGAATTTGATGGACCAGTCGATCCTTTATTGTTGTTCGCCGCACTGGAAATGCATAGCTCAACACAAGACCCTTTCTTTATGACATTATCGGATACGTTGGCAAGCGCTCTCTTTAAACAAACCGCTCATCATGGTTTATTCACCCCCTCCAAAGCACACATTTATTGTCGCTTTGATGATGTCGCCCCACTGGCCATACTCACCTGGATCGCCCATAAAAAAGGCTCATTTGATCAAATACCGATTTATCGCAGCCGAGGTGGCTACATTCATGGGGACATCTTGCTTGATAACGGACAGGTGAAAAACATCATGGATGTGAGATTTATTTATGAGCAGAAGAAAACAAAAAAGACGCACTAGGCGTCTTTTAAAATCACATATTGGTGAGCCGTTTAATCAGTCGCGCTTTTTCAGGGATCCTTCAGAGAAAGTCACAAATTCTTCTGCGCTGGTCGGATGGACACCCACCGTTGCATCAAAGTCTGCTTTGGTCGCACCGGCTTTTATGGCGATACCTAACCCTTGAATGATCTCGCCTGAGTAATCACCCACCATGTGTGCGCCAATGACTTTATCGTTCTGATTATTGACCAATAACTTCATCAAAGAGCGTGATGTACCACCACTCAAGGTGTGCTTCATTGGACGAAAATCGGTTTGATACACTCGAAAATCAATACCACGAGTCTCGGCTTCTTGTTCTGACAATCCGACCGTTCCAATCGCTGGCTGGCTGAATACCGCCGTTGGGATATTGTCATAATCAAAGTTAACTGGTTTAGCTTCAAACCAATAGTCGATCAATGCCATGGCTTCCTTGATGGCAACAGGTGTCAATTGAATGTTATCCGTTACATCACCGAGCGCAAAAACACTGTCCGCAGTTGTGGTGAAATTACGATCCACTTTAACCGCACCGTTTTTAACTGTTTCAACCCCCGCTTTTTCTAATGCCAGTGTAGACACATTGGGCACACGACCGGTTGCGTACAAAATCAAACCAAACGCTTCACTGTGCCCGTCTTTAAAATGCACCAAGCGGGAAGCATTTGGTTGCTGAGGATCAACCAACTCGATACTTGCAACGTCTGTATTCAAGCGAACATCAATACCCGATTTCTCATACTCCACACTGGCAAAATCACGCACATCTTGATCAAAACCTCGCAGCAATTGATCACCACGATAAGCCAGGGTCGTATCCACACCCAAACCATTTAAAATGCCGGCAAACTCAACGGCAATGTAACCGCCACCGACCACCAAGGCTTTGCTAGGTAAAGATTCTAAATAGAACATTTCGTTGGAACTGACCACAAGGTCATTGCCTTCGAAGTCTGGAATAAATGGCTTAGCGCCCACGGCGATTAAAATCCGCTCTGCTGTGTAAGTTTGACCATTTACTTCCACCGTGTGCGCATCAACAAAACTTGCAAAGCCAGAGATTAGCTCAACACCAGCATTATTAAGCAAATTGCCATAAATGCCATTCAAGCGTTCAATTTCTTTGGTTTTGTTATCACGCAAAACAGACCAATCAAAGGATACACCCTCATGCTGCCAACCAAACCCAGCCGCTTCGTCAAAGCCATGACCGTATTCCGAACCATAAACAAAGAGTTTTTTCGGAACACAACCTATGTTCACGCAAGTACCACCTAATGCACTGCCTTCAGCCACGGCCACTTTGAAACCTTTTGACGCCGCCACTCGGCTTGCTCTTACGCCACCAGAGCCTGCACCGATAACAAATAAATCGTATTGATAAGCCATTACACTGTACTCCAACTTCTTGCATCACAAATATGCTTGCCAGTGTAGCAGGGCTGACTGAAAAAGTTTAAAAGAATCATTCTATTAGAGCGATCAAAAAAAGCATTTAAATGTGCAAGTCAAAGACAAGATTGACGTAGATACATCTGCTATTATTGTCAAAAATACAGTTGGAAGCATGCTATGAAATTTGTCTCTTTTAATATTAATGGTCTGCGCGCTCGACCACACCAAATTGATGCTTTGGTGGAAAAGCATCAACCTGATGTCATTGGCTTGCAAGAAATCAAGGTGCACGATGACGCTTTTCCTCATGAAATTCCACAAGCCGTTGGCTATCACGCATACTATTATGGTCAAAAATCCCACTACGGCGTGGCCATATTCAGTAAGCAAGAAGCCACTAAAGTCGAATACGGCTTTCCAGGAGATGATGAAGACGCTCAACGTCGTATGATCATTGCGACTTTTGACACCCCACAAGGACCAATCAAAGTCCTTAATGGGTATTTTCCACAAGGGGAAAGTCGCGATCATGAGACGAAATTCCCAGCAAAGCGTAAATTCTACGCGGATTTAATGGACTACCTTACCAAGCATACTGCAGATGAGAAAATCATCGTCATGGGTGACGTGAATATCTCCCCGACGGATCTCGACATTGGCATTGGTGAAAACAATGCTAAGCGCTGGCTCAAGACCGGCAAGTGTAGTTTCTTACCAGAAGAAAGAGAATGGTTTAAAACCTTACTAGATTGGGGTTTTACAGACACCTACCGCCACCTGAATCCCTCTAAAAACGACCGATTCAGCTGGTTTGACTACCGTTCGAAAGGCTTTGCGGATGAACCCAAGCGTGGTCTTCGAATTGACGTTATTTTATCTTCTGCTGGCTTAACGCCCTATGTGGCCGAGGCTGATGTAGACTATGAATTACGAGGTCTGGAGAAGCCATCTGACCATGCTCCTATTTGGACACGCTTCGACTTCAAGTAATCGAGATTCCATGGCGGCCATTGTTTGTTTTTTAAACAAGCCAAACAAAGGCCGCCTTACTTGATGAGAATAAATATTAACTAACACTACCCCCAGATTTATCCACAGACATTGTGGATGACTTTTCACTTTATAAGATAATGCAAGGTAGTACGGCATAAAGGAAAAATGTATGGCGAATAATTCAATGACAATGCAAGAGATGATCACTCAATCATCTCAAGCTGCGATGTTTTTAAAAGCGCTAAGCAATGAAAACCGATTGTTAATCTTATGTCATTTATTAGAAGGGGAAATGTCGGTAACGGCTTTGAATGAAAAATTACCCCTCAGCCAATCGGCTTTATCACAACATCTTGCGGTACTTCGAAAAGATAACCTAGTCGCCACCCGTCGTGAGTCCCAAACCATCTACTACAGCCTAGGGGATCAGCGGGTTAAAACCTTGATTGAAACCATGCACAGTTTGTTTTGCCCAACGCTATAAAAGCCATTCAAGTGAAACGGCTCACTGTCAGAACCTAATCACGACTAAACCAGCGAGTCAAAATACCCCATAACGTATTGAGCAAACTGCTGCGGGCACTCTATTGGTAGCATGTGACCACAAGCATCAATTTCAAACACCTCTGCCACTTGACTGTCTTTAAGACGTTGCCGATCAAATGACGATAATAGATTATCTTCCGTTCCTGCTAATACACAAATAGGCACTTCTAACGCCTGCAAACTGGTAATCAAGTCCGGTCGCTGCAGACTGGCTGTTAACTGCTGCACTAAAGACACTTCACCAAGAGTTGCATCCATCGCCTGAATCAGAGCAATTAGAGGATTTTTTTCTCGAGAAGACAGTCCTAACATCGACTGAGCCTTCTTTCTCGGTATGCCAGAATACCCTCGCGTGGCCACCCAATTGAGCGCAACGTGTCTTTGTTGTCGCTCTGATTCAGGTAAACCCGTCGCCAGATTGGACACCAACATTAAGCGTTTAACTCGATGCGGATGTTTCACCGTCAATGCGGCTGCGAGATAACCTCCCATGGAAAAGCCCAGTAGATTAACCGGCGTTTCGGGCAATCGCTTAAGCAAGCAATTAATCATGCCGTCTAATGTATTTTCGAATGGAATTGCCTGATGAATTAAGCGGACATTCTGACCGAGATGTTCGCTGGCTTCATGCCAAAGACGCTCATCACACATGGTCCCTGGTAAACAATGTATCTCAGTCACAATCCACTCTTTATGCAGTTAATAAGTGGCATATCTTAACCTTTGAAAGACCGCAAAACGAGGAATGCCTCGCTGAGTGAAACCACTGTGCTTAAAAATGATGGTTGAGCCCACTGCTGGCGGATTTTCTCTTTCTTGATCGCTAAAACCACTACCAATTTTGAAACGCACACCTGACGGCATTTCCACCAAAACAGAGCCCATTTTGTGCTCATATTTGCCTTGGCCAGCCAACACGGCCACGACCTTAGCTTCTTTTTCAACATAGGGTTTTAACTTTAACAGATTGTCGGTTCGACCACTTTCAAACACCGCCAATTTACGATGCAACATCAAGCCTTCCGCGCCCGATGCAACATACTCATTAAGCTGATCATACAACTCGGGCAAATCCACTACGGTAAATTGTTGCACAGGTAACACGTGAGGTAACTCAAGATGTTCCAAAATACGCTTATAGCGAGCGTATCTCTGTTCAAAAGTCATACTCCGCTCTTGATCCGGTGCATCAAAAATCATGTATTTGATCTGCCGCCACTCTTGATCAATTGGCTGCTTTTTTCGCACAATAGACAGAATATTGGCAAAGTCATTATGCTGAGTCCAAAGCTCACCATCCAACCAAATATTAGGCAGCTTTTCAGTGAACCACTTAGGCGCATGAATGTTATTGCCTTTGCGGGTAATCAGTTTTGACCCTGTCCAGATGGCTCGAATGCCATCATATTTCTCACTGACAAAGTAGTCTTGAACGTGAATGTCATCACTAAATTGAGTGGCTAATTGCACCTCTGTTTGCGCAACACCTAAGGCGGGAAGGCTCAACACGAGCCCAATCAAACAACATTTAATCCACATATCTCACTCCTTGAGATGATTTTTATTGTGTCAATTCCTGCGTATAAAACTAAAGCATTTAACCATCATTGGCAATTTCTGAGAAAAGGCCACTTAACGTCTCATAACACATGATATAAAAAGCCAAACAATATCTTAGGGTTATGACAAGGTTCGTTTTAGGTTGCCAAGAAGAAGTAAAAAATAACCACTTGGTCAAATCGTGCACAGATTAATTTCTAAACAACGTCATGTCCAGTCTTTTCCCCTTTAAACCGCCATTATTTTCATACTTTATCTTCCTTAACTCGCCTCTTTCATACAAGCCAGTGATCTATCGATCTCATTCATTGAATGCGTCAGCCAATTTGGCTGTAAATGACCACATTAACAAACCCTTTCTATGATAAGGCAGAAGCTCAGAGGTGTTATTCTTGCCTTTCCTAAGCCTGTTCGACTAAGCCATTTTCACGTAAGCTTGAGGTTTACTTATTGAGAATGAAACAAGCCAATGCGTGCCATCATACTGCTTTCCCTTTTGATCATCAGTGCCTCTAATTCAGCACTCGCCGAACCTGATTTTGCTCACATAAAACACATGGCACAACTTTCCTCGGATACCTATGAAGCCGTCCAGCAAGAAGAGCTCAACACAACCACGTTAGCCAATAAGCTAGCGCTACAAGACGAAGTCCTATTACATGATGCTGTCATACCCAATTCAGATGTGTTGTATTTTTTATCAGAAAATGACCACTACCAAACCATCGCGATTCGCGGTACCGCAAACCTAAACAATGTCATAGTGGATTTAACCGTGTCACTTCAACCCAATAAAGCGCTGGGCATCCTTCTACATCAAGGTTTTGCCGAAGCCGCTAAACAGGTATTAGAAGACGTTAGACCTCACCTCAAAGACAACAAGCCGATCCAAATTACAGGTCACAGTTTAGGTGGCGCCATTGCGGTGGTATTGGGGATGTTGATCCAACAAGAAACCTTGCCACTTGAGAAAATTACGACGTTTGGACAACCCAAGGTGACCAATGTCAGCGGTGCAAAAAGGTTTGCAGACTTGCCTCTGATCCGTGTCGTAACACAAGACGACATTGTCCCCTTAGTGCCACCCATCAGCCCATTGCAAATTCGGAATTTAGACATTTTTTGGCACATTGGAGAAGAAATCATTCTTTTAGCGCCTCACCAGTATTCCATCACCAGTGGTCTAAAAAGCGCCATGAGAGCAACCAAATTCACCAATAAATTACCAAGTGAAGATAACTTGCTTGCCCATACCATAGCGCAATATTTGAGCCTATTGGAGCAATTGCAGCAGAACAGACAAGCCGTCCCCTATCGCATGGACATTAACCTGTTTGGGATTTCCATTGACTAGTCAGAGGATAAACGCAAGCCAATGGGCAAACTCTCGCCCACTAACGAATTTAACTCTTCTGAACTGATTTCCACCTGACTATCAAGACGACTTGCCCATTGTGATGGGCATTTGTCTTTGATTAACTTTTTAGACACTTTCTTGCGGTAGTCAGACAGCAAATCCGTTTCCATTACCGATATCTGGCACATTAGTACCGCCGCCAAACCCGCCTGCTTACGTTTTTTCCAATCTTCTTTCAATGCTCGATCCAAAATGACCGGCAAATCCGACTCAGGCAACCTATCGGACGCTTCACCAGATAAGAGACGACGAGAAGCAATTCGCCCCAGCGTCCACCAAGCCGTGTCCGGCTCAGACGATTTCGTCAAACGCTTCAACAACCATTCTACCAAGGTTTGTTTTTCTGACAGAGGCAAGGCTTCCAACGCGCCCACTAAGCGGATTAGATCATCGCTAGAGCGGCTTGCTAGCGCCTTCATTTTCTCTCTCGAACGCTGCCCTGAAGGCGAATAAAACTGACTAAATTGCTTAAACAGTGTCCTTTGTTGATCTAAAGACAAACCACCCGCAACCCGTCGATATAAGGTCCAATATTGCCCCCAAACCGCAGAACTATCGAACTGAGTGCCCGCTTTGGTTAAGTTGATGACTTGCTGAACTCTGTCTTCATCGCCCTCAGCACCATAACCTGGACGTAAACAGTAGCCTAATAACTGAAGCCACTGTCGTTCATGCTGGGCACTTTTCAGTCGACCTGATTTCAATACCAGCAATTTATCCACCACTCTGCGGGAAGTCGCCAAACTCCAATCATCACGAGCACCGAGCAGTTGATCCAGATCTTGTTTTAACGATTTCACCAAATCTGGCGATTGCTTTTGACCTGCACTGGAATAGCATCGCGCCAAATGCTCTTCTGCTTCACCCATTTTGGCGGCGAGCAAACCTTCATTTTGGCGGTTAACACTCTCTTCCGACGCTTGCGTGGAAAAGTCCAAGCGCCATTTGTCAGATGAACCCGCACTTAACAGCTCCAGCTGCAGAACACCAACGTCTGTCATTTGCGCTGCAACATTGACCAGCACTTCTGCGCTGTCTTGCTGCGCATCTAACTCAGTGGCTAAAGTAGAAATATAATGTAGACCTGACTCGTCACGCACTTCACCAAGCTTGCTAATGATATGGTCGTCTGCACGAAAAAGAGGGAATTGCACTTCCTCTCCCAAAGTCACCATAAAATCCCGTGACAGAGACAGGGTTTCAGCCGTCAATGTGCCTTTAGGCAAGATACAAACAAACTGCTGTTCCGTCAGTTTTAAATACAAGCTATGTGGCACACCACTCTCAATTCGATGCCCTTCCCCAGCCAAGGCTTTCAGATACCAAGCCGCCCCTTTAGCAACCGCTTCGTTCGGGGCTTCCGCAAGGCATTCTAAAATAGGCTGATCAGTCCAAGTATTTAACTGCTTGCGCAACTGACTTTTTAAAAGCGCACTGTTAAATAAGCCACCATTAAATAGCACCGCATCAGGCATAGACGAATGGGTCGCTTGCTGAATATCGGCTTGGTGTTGACAAATAAAATCCGCAAGATGACGTGTGAAAGCCGGATCAGATTCATAGGCTAAACCTAGAGTATGCATAGCATATGAGCTTTTATGCACGGCATCGTCCAATGCCACAATTGGGAAAAAGCCAGAACTGACCTGCTCTAATAATGCCTCACGGGAGACATCAAACTTTTGTGCGCCACCAATCAATCGACTGCCACCGCCTAATACCGTAATACTCAAGGATTCAGGTGCGTTATCACTGAGCAAGGTTTCTTTTGCTCGACGGGTTTGCTGCACCAAAGTCGCTAATCGGGAGGCCGATAAAGCAGAGATTTGCTTGGGGTCCAGCTGAAACGCCAAGGCTTGATCAAGATTATCGCCGCCCAATAACAGGTGTTCACCAACGGCGATTCGCTTCAAGGCAATGTGGTTCTTCTTCGTACTGGGTAAAATCGATACCAAACTGAAGTCACTGGTGCCACCACCAATATCCACCACCAGCAGCATTTTTTTATCCGCAAGATCAGCACGTTTTTGATCATCGCTGATATAGTGATAACAAGCCGCTTGCGGTTCCTCTAATAAATACAGTTCATTCAAACCTGCATTCTTCGCCGCTTCTAGCGTTAATGCTCGCGCTTCTTCATCGAACGAAGCCGGTAAGGTTAACGCCACTTGTTGCTGTTCCAAAGGCGCATCGGCAAATTGCTGATTCCAACTTCGACGAATGTGCTGCAACAAGAGTTCACTGGCTTTGAGTGGACTGATTTTATTTTTCAGCTCACTTCCCCACGGCAAAATACCCGCACGGCGATCCACTTGACGATGACTAAGCCAGCTTTTGGCACTTTGTACCAATTGACCCGCGCGACGTTGACCTAATGCCAAGGCCCCCACACCAACAATGTAGTCTTTATCTTGGCTATTATGCCAAGGTAAAACGGGGTCAATCTTACCCTGTTCGTCGTCGGCTAAAAGGTAAATGGCACTGGGTAGATAGTCGAACGCTTGTACCGAGGCATCCGCCATGAACTGCGGCATGGATAATAACAAGGGCTCGGACGCATCTGGGGCTAAATAAGACACCACACAGTTTGTTGTCCCTAGATCAATACCAACTCGATAAGCGCCTTTTGTCATTAACCTTCCCTCACCTGAAACTCAATTTTCCACTGTAAATCCGAACGAGTATCGTGAGCTTGTAACAGCAATAAACCTAAATCCGTCACTTGTGCAGTAACGTAAACACGCACCATCTCGCCTTTGGCATAATGCCCTTCATCAAGTTGAATGCTTAATGGGCTCAATTCGCTCAGCTGCGCCAAGGCAAAAGAAGAAACGACCTTGCCCAACGGCTCGGCTTCACTTATTTGCGATTGAAAGAAACGAAAGTGAACGGGCTCACCAACAACCAATGAAAACTCATTTGGTAGCATCTGTTCTGCGCTGCCTTCTTCCAACCCAAACGGCGCCACGCAGATAGCATCGACTGGCGGCGGCATACCCGGAATCGCCGGCATGGGACTGGCAACCCCTATGTAATAGTTCGCTGCTAAGCCGCTTTTTACTTTGACACCGCCATTGGCTTGAACCTGAGCATAATAAGTCGCGCCCTTCGCCACCGCATGATCTAGGTGAGCTGGCGTCAACATAGTAAATTGAGCCCCTTCAAGCAGCTCACTCAGTCGACAAGACAAGCTTGTCACCATAGGCAAAGCGTTAAACACACCACCGTTTAGCAAGACTTTGGTCGGCTTCGCCTGATGTTGACCTATGAACTCACTGATATGTCGAGTAATCGCTGGGTCACTTTCGTAATCCAGATTGATCGTACTGATACCAGATCGAGCTACTTTTTGAGCTTGCTCACCGGCCATCACCTTAGGGAAAAAACCCTCAATTAATAATTGCTGAACATCAGTTTGCGTTAAATTGGCTTTGATGCTTTTGTTGAAAATGCTACGCCCACGATTTGGTACCACAACCGAGGCTTCCGCTAACTCTGGATTGGCTAACAGACGCTCTTTCGCATCCCGACACGCTTGAGTCAAACCGCTAATTTGCCACGCCTCAAGCTGGGTCCCTTGTTGCGCTAATTGCCCGGCCAAATGATAAGTTAAGGTCATGTCCATATTGTCGCCGCCAAGTAGAATATGACGACCAACGGCAATGCGCTCTAAGCCCAACGAACCTGACTCTTCAGTCACTTGAATCAATGATAAGTCGGTTGTACCACCACCGACATCAACCACAAGAATCTGTTCGTCTACTGTTAACTCACTTTGCCAATCCTGCTGATCCGCCAACCAAGCGTAAAATGCCGCCAAAGGCTCTTCGATGAGTCGCGCCCTTAGCCCTACTTTCTCGGCCGCTTGTTCAGTGACAGTTCGAGCCGCAGGATCAAATGATGCCGGCACCGTGATCACAACATCTTGTTGTGACATAGGTGACATTGGAAAAGCATGATTCCAAGCAGACACCAAATGACCTAGCAAGCTTTCAGTCACCTGAGCGGGTGACACCTTGTCGACTTCTTCCAAAGCATCGATTGGCAATACCGCTTCGTCAGGCCCCACTTGCGAATGGCATAACCAACTTTTCGCACTTTGCACCATGCGCCCCGATGACTTTGCACCCAACTCCCGGGCCAGTTGACCAAGAATGTACGAAGTTTTCCCCCAGGGTAACTGTAAGTCACTTTCAAGAAATTCCGTGGCATGAGGGTAATACACAAAGGATGGTAATAACGGACGTTCTACTACCTGCCCTGCGGCACTTAATTGAGGAATCAGTAATTGCTGTAAGCCAAGAGACGGCTCATCCGCTTTCTTTTTCTCTAAAAAGTAGACAGCCGAATGCGTGGTACCTAAATCGATACCAATGACATAGTCACTCATGATTACACCTCGACTTCAGCAGGTGCCAGAATAGACAAGCTTTGGGTTTGGCTAACCTGAGGCAATCGGATGTCTGTCACTTGCCAACCTGAGTGAATCAAGTTCCCCGAATATGGACCCGTTCCTTCGACACGACCTTCCAGCTTAATTTGCTGCGCATCATAATCCGCAGGGATAGTCACCGAGGTATTTTCAGGCGCCGGATTCACTACCTCAAGGGTAAAGTTTTGCGCCAAAACCTTGCTGCTACCAGCGTGAATTTGACGCGCCGCCGCACCCACTTCCTCATCGGAATAGGCGTCGATGCTTTCCTGTACAAAATCAATAAAACGCGCTTCTTGCTGCAAGAGCTGCAGTAATTGCAAAGCGCCATCCGTATTCACAGACGCTAGCGCCGGCGCGGCTACCTCAATCTCGCGAATCACTTCAACTTCTTCTGTGATGACGTTAGGCTCTACTTCAAAAGCCAACTTTTCACCTTGGCCTACGGCTAGACAACGAGCCGCGTAATCACCATTGCTCAAGTATTTAAAAAACTGACCAAAGGCGCCAAAAAAGCGCGGAATGAAAGACACTTTCGTTAATGTTTGACTCATGTTTTATCCGTTCTGCATTTCTTCTAACTCAAGCCAACGTTCCATTGTTGTCTCCAGTTCTTGTTCTTTTTCGGCCATCTTCGCTAAGGTGTCCTGTACCTTTTGCGCATCGCCGCTGTAAAAATCCGCCGCGCCCGTTATTTGCTGAAAGGTTTCAATCTCAGCCTCTAAGTTAGCAATGGCATCTGGCATACCATCAAACTCTCGCTGTAATTTATAGCTCAGTTTGCTTTTTACTTTGCTGGCTGGCGCGGGTTTGTTTACGTCACTCGTTGACGTGTCGGCTTTTGGCTTGGTCTCGGTCGTCTGTGAGGTTGATTCCGTTGGGAACTTACCGCCCTGACGAATCCAGTCCTGATAACCACCGACGTATTCTCGTACTCGCCCTTCACCTTCAAAGGCAATAACACTGGTCACCACATTGTCTAGGAAAGCACGATCGTGACTGACCAATAACAAGGTGCCATCGTAGTTCATTAATAACTCTTCCAGTAACTCAAGCGTTTCAACGTCTAGGTCATTGGTCGGTTCGTCCATGATCAAAAGGTTCGCTGGCTTGGTAAAAAGCTTGGCCAGCAAGACGCGATTTCGCTCACCACCGGACAAGGCCTTAACAGGGGTACGCGCTCGCTCTGGCGGAAATAGGAAGTCCCCTAAGTAACCGATAACGTGCTTGTTCTGGCCATTAATTTCAATGGTCTCTTTGCCTTCGCCAACGTTTTCCGCCACCGTTTGCTCTGGGTCAAGCTGTTCACGTAGCTGATCAAAATACGCAACATTGAGTTTGGTACCTTGACGCACGGTACCTGAGCTCGGCTCTAAATTGCCAAGCAGAATCTTTAGGAAGGTACTCTTACCACAACCATTAGGACCAATTAGACCAATGCGATCACCACGATTCACCATGAAGTCCATGGGTTGCAGGATCACCTTGTCTTCAAAGGCATGACCGACTTGCGTAAACTCTGCGACCAACTTACCGGATTTATCTTTGGTCTCGATCGACATTTTGGCGTTGCCTTGACGATCAATGCGCTCTGAACGCTCAACTCGCAAGGCCTTCAATGCTCTTACTCGGCCCTCATTACGAGTTCGACGAGCTTTGATTCCCTGTCGAATCCAGACTTCTTCTTCAGCTAGACGTTTATCAAATAACGCATTGGCGCGCTCTTCTTCTTCCAACAGCTTTTCTTTGAAGACTAAAAATTCATTAATGTTGCCCGTAAAAGACAACAAGTTACCGCGATCTAATTCAACGATGCGATTGGCCAACTTCTCAAGGAAACGTCTATCGTGGGTAATGAAAAGAATCAAGCCCCGAAACTGTAGCAGCTGTTGTTCCATCCATTCGATGGTCGGTACGTCCAAATGGTTGGTAGGCTCGTCCAGTAATAAAACGTCCGGGGCCGAAATCAAAGCTTGCGCTAAGATCACTCGACGACGCCAACCACCGGATAATTCAGACATCAACTTATCCGCGGGTAATGCCAAACGCTGAATCATGTGATTGACACGTTGCTCTAAATCCCAACCTTGTAAACGATCAAGATCATTTTGAATGTGGCCCAGTTCATCAGAATGATCCTGTTCCATATCTTCCAGGAGCTTAAAATAGCGCGTCATCAATTGATGTATTTCACCCGCCCCTTCACTGACCACTTCACGTACTGTTTTACCATTCGCTTCTGGCAATTCTTGTGGCAGTTGTGCGATGCGCATCCCACCTTCAAGGCGTACCACGCCTTCATCTGGAATTTGTTCGCCAGACACCACTTTTAAAAAGGTTGATTTGCCAGCACCATTGCGGCCAATGATTGCAACACGTTCGCCCGCTTCCGCGGAAAAACTAATTTTTGACAACAGCGGGTTATGCCCAAATGCAACACTCACCTGCTCTAAAGACAATAGACTCATATCTATCCAGTTATAATAGGGAAAATTTGTGGCGCTATCATATCACTCTTCCTTTGGAAGGTTTAGCTTAGAGCTTGCGTTATCACTAAGAACTTAAGATTAAAGAATTTTTAAAGGACATTAAGAGCGAGTTTGAAGCGATTTCAAGAGTTGGAACAAATAAAATAGATGATATAACGACATTCTATATACCTGAAACAGCTTTTCTTTATACTATTTAATATAATTATTTCGTTATAACGATAAATTTTGAACTTCACGGAGTGGTCGATGGAATTAAAAAGTAAGGCGGGGATGATGACGGCAATCGGTTTGTCCTGTGCTGCTGTCGCTTGGATGGTGCTTGGTGGCAATGGCATCACCGTCAGCCCAACCAACGCCAATACGATCCCGCAAGAAAATACCCTTGTTACTCAAACCAACGAAAGCAAACTTGCTTATTCGGTACAAGCCAAAACCCTGAGCGCACAAATCATTGAAGTTCACCTCCCTCTAAGTGGCCAAACCGTCGCGAATGAGACCTTAACGCTCGTCAACAACTATCAGGGCAAAGTCACCAAGTTAGCCATCGAAAAAGGCGATGAGGTAAAGCAAAATCAAGCCATTCTTTCCATCGATACCCGCACCTTAAAAAGCCAGATTGAACAAGCCAAGCTATTAATCAAGCAACGTGCTTTGGAATTAGACGGCATTAAGAAACTGAATGTGGGCAATTTGAGTTCGAAGGTCAATTTGGCTCAAGCCGAAACGGATCTGGCCTCGGCCAAATCCAGCCTAAAAGCATTAGAAATCGACCTTGAAAATGCCACTCTTACGGCGCCATTTTCCGGCATAGTAAACAGCCTAGAGGTTAAACAAGGACAAGTACTGTCCGTTGGCACACAAGTTGGCCATTTAGTGTCATTAAACCCTATAAAAATCAGCGTCAACATCCCGCAGAATAAAATCCAACAAATTCAACTCGGCACCCTTGGCAAAGTCACACTTGAATCAGGCTATGAAGCCGAAGGCGCCGTGTCTTTCATCAACACCACGGCAAACACCTCAAGTCGCACTATCCAAGTCGAAATGGAAGTGGACAACCCAGACAACAAAATATCATCAGGCTTAACCGCCAGTGTCGATTTCATTTTAGAAGAGCAAAAAGCCCATGCTTTTTCCCCCGCCCTTCTGACCTTAGATGACTCTGGCCATACGGCCGTAAAAATCATCGACATCAACAATAAGGTCAAAATCATGCCCGTGGTTATCGTCAAGTCAGAGCGTGATCAAATATGGGTCAAAGGCCTACCGAATAATGTGAATATCATCACCGTCGGTCAGGGCTTTGTGTCCGAAGGCGACACAGTTGACGCACATTATCAACTCTAACGAGGCTTTATCGTATGCAAACATTAATTGAAGCCGCTTTAGCCCGCTCTAGAACCGTAATGATGTTCTTTGTGCTGGTGCTGATTATGGGCACGGTCTCCTACATTGAGATTCCTAAAGAAAGCGACCCAGACATTACCATTCCTATGGCTTATGTTTCGGTGACATTAGATGGGATTTCACCCGAAGACGCTGACAGTTTATTGGTTCATCCACTTGAAAAAGAGCTACAAGGTTTAGAAGGGTTAAAAGAACTCAAGTCAACCGCCTCGGAAAGTCATGCTTCCATCATGTTGGAATTTGAGTCCGGCGTGGACATAGACCAAGCCATCAGCGATACCCGTGACAAGGTTGATCGCGCAAAAAGCGAACTGCCTGACGATGCTGAAGAACCCACTGTCACCGAAATAAACTTATCCACCTTTCCAGTCATTCGAGTCAACTTGTCTGGCAACGTTGATTTCGCCACGCTCAGTCAGACAGCACAACATCTACAAGATTCCATTGAAGCCATTGATGGCGTCTTAGAAGCCGACATCAGTGGTGATCGCGACCAACAAGCGCAAATTATTGTTCGACCTGAACAGCTTGAAACCTATAATCTGTCTCTGACTGAAGTGGCCAACTTTGTCGCGGGCAATAACCGCCTTGTGGCGGCAGGCAATCTGGACACGGGCGCGGGCCGGTTCTCTCTAAAAGTTCCCGGTTTGCTCAAAACCAAAGAGGACATTCTTAATCTGCCAGTCAAGGTAGACGGTGATCAAGTCGTTTTATTAGGTGATATCGCAACGGGCGAACTGACCTTTGAAGACCCAAACAGCTATGCACGTGTGAATGGCAAGCGCAGCATTACTCTTGGGGTTTCTAAGCGGGTCGGCGTTAACATTATTGAAACCATCGAAGCGGTCAAAGCCGTGGTCGAAAAAGAAAGCGAATCTTGGCCTGATGGGGTGCAATACAGCTTAACAGGTGATAAATCGGTCGATATTGAAACCTCCCTAAACGATCTCTTCAATAATGTTCTGGCCGCCACTTTACTGGTTATGATCGTCATTGTTTGGGCGTTGGGCATACGCAGCTCAATCTTAGTCGGCTTGGCCATTCCTGGGGCCTTTCTAACCGGTATTCTATTGCTCAATCTACAAGGGTTCACCATCAACATGGTGGTCTTGTTTGCGTTGATTTTGAGTGTCGGTATGCTGGTGGATGGGGCCATCGTTGTCACCGAATACGCCGATCGAAAACTCGCAGAAGGCGCATCTAAGCGTCAAGCCTACAGTGAAGCCGCGAAACGCATGGCCTGGCCTATTACCGCCTCAACAGCCACCACTCTCGCGGTCTTTATGCCATTGTTATTCTGGCCAGACATTGTCGGTGAGTTCATGCGATTTATGCCCATCACCATTATTGCGACCCTTGCCTCCTCCCTTGTTATGGCCTTGATTGTATTGCCAACCATTGGTTCAATCATTGGTAAAAAAGGCGCTTACAGTCAAAAAACCATGAACACATTGCGCATCACGGAAACGGGGGATCTAAGCCAACTAAGAGGCTTTACTGGCGCATATGGTCGAATGCTGACTCGCCTAGTAGAACACCCTATTTGGGTTTTACTTTTTACCATTACCCTACTGGTTTGCGTGCTTACCGGTTATGGTAAGTTTGGCAAAGGTGTGGAGTTCTTCCCTGATGTAGAGCCGGAATCTGCGAACTTAGACATTCGCGCTCGCGGCGATTTATCCTTGGATGAAAAAGATGCCTTAGTCAGACAAGTGGAAGCACAAGTACTTGGTACACCAGAATTGAAAAGTGTCGTGGTAAGAACCTACACCAAGCCTGGTAACAGCTCTGCTCCTGATAGCATTGGCTCAATTAGTATGGAGTTCATCGATTGGTATGAGCGTCCTCCCGCCAGCCAAATCCTAGACAAAATACGCGATAAAACCAAACAAATTCCGGGCATTGAAGTCAGTGCTGAGAAAGAGCAAGGTGGTCCACAATCCGGCGCTGATATCCAGTTACAACTAAGCTCCAGTTACAGTGAAGCGTTAAATGTCGCCGCCGACCGAATTTCCAAAGAGCTTTTGCAAAGGGATGAAATCGTCACCGTCAGCGATGATCGCTCTTTACCCGGAATCGAATGGCGAATTGACATCAACCGGGAAGAAGCGAGTCGCTACGGTGTCGATGTAAACAGCCTAGGCAATGTGATCAAGCTGGTCACCACCGGCATTACATTGAGCGATTTCTTACCTGAAGGCGCTGACGATAAGATTGATATTGTCTTACGCTACCCAGTTAATCAACGCAGCCTAGATCAGCTCGACCAGCTGCAAATACCAACTAACCAAGGCAGTATTCCTGCGAGTAACTTCATTCATCGCTATGCCGCTCCCAAACAAGGCGTCGTAATCCGTACTGATGGGAAAAAGACCATCGCCATTGACGCTGACGTGGTTGACGGACTGGTGGTGGACGAAGTCATCAAGAAAATCAAAGCCAAGCTGGATGAATCAGACCTTGGTCAAACGGTGAATTATGAGTTCCGCGGAAACACCGAAGAACAACAAAAGTCGATGATTTTCTTGGCTAAAGCCTTTGGTGTGGCCTTTTTCATCATGGCCATTATTTTGGTGACACAGTTCAATAACTTCTTCCAATGTCTACTCATCCTTAGCGCCGTGGTGTTTTCAACCATGGGGGTTTTCATCGGCTTAATGGTGAAAGGACAACCTTTTGGTGTGGTCATGAGTGGCGTTGGTGTCATTGCCTTAGCCGGCATTGTGGTGAACAACAATATTGTCCTGATCGACACCTTTAATGGCTTGCGCAAACAAGGCATGAAAGTAAGAGAAGCCGCCATTCGCACAGGTGTTCAGCGTTTGCGTCCTGTTATCTTGACGACCATTACCACCATTCTAGGCTTAGTGCCTATGGTGTTCCAACTGAACATCGACTTGGTTCACCAGTCACTCAGTGTTGGCGCCCCTTCCGCTCAATGGTGGACGCAACTGTCGACGGCCATTGCTGGTGGTTTAACGTTCGCAACGCCGCTCACTTTGATCCTAACACCCTGTCTTTTGGTATTAGGCTATCGCCGTAAAGAACGCAAACAGCTTGAAGCGTTACAAGCGGTGGACGAATCTGAGATGAGCGACTTAGTCGACACGCCTACAGGGCCGTCCGCTCCCCAGTCGATTTAGACTAATACACTGGTTGGTTTAGATCTCATTGATCAAAACCAACCAATCAAAGCACACAAAAAAAGCGGGGTTAGAAAATTCTAAGCCCGCTTTTTTATGTTTGTATATCGTTAAGGTAATTGCGTCAATGCCGCTTCCACATCCGCAATAATGTCTTCAATGTCTTCTAGTCCAACTGAGACACGAATCAGGCCTTCCGTAATGCCCGCTTTGGCTTTTTCTTCATCGGTTAGGCGACCATGGGTCGTCGTGGCCGGATGCGTCACAAGCGTCTTGCTGTCACCTAGGTTGCCGGTGATTGACATTAACTTAGTACTGTTAATGAATGCCCAAGCGGAAGGACGTCCGCCTTCTAATTCAAATGACAACAAGCCACCAAAGTCTTTTTGCTGCTGCTTGGCAAGCTGATGATACTTATGACTAGGCAAACCACCATAATTGACCTTAAGCACTTTCGGATGCGCTTCAAGGTATTCTGCCAGCTGCAAAGCACTGGCGGAATGGGCTTTCATTCGTAAGGATAAGGTTTCAAGACCATTCAGCAACACCCAGGCATTAAAAGGGCTCATACAAGGCCCAGCACTGCGCATGAAGGCAGTGAAAACATCCACAATCTCTTGACTGGCAATTAACGCCCCCCCCAAGCAACGACCTTGTCCATCAATAAACTTCGTCGCTGACTGCATGACAATATCGGCACCTTGCGTTAACGGATTTTGCAACGCGGGCGTGGCCAACACGGTATCCACACACAATAAGGCGTTTTTCGCATGAGCCAATTCCGCTACCTTGGCAACATCCACGACCTCGTACAATGGGTTCGACGGCGTCTCAAAATAACACAGGCGAGTCTTATCAGTGATCGCCGCTTGCCATGCCTCGTAATCGGTGGCGTCAACATACACCACTTCCACACCAAACTTGGTCGTGTAAGTGTTAAAAAACTTCACAGTAGAGCCAAAGATGTTACGCGAACAAACCACTCGATCGCCTGCGCTTAACAAGCTGTATGCCAAGGTCATCAAAGCCGCCATACCAGAACTGGTGGCAATCGCAGCCTCACCTTTCTCTAGAGTCGCCAAACGCTTCTCGAATAGCTCTACCGTTGGATTGGTAAAACGCGAATAAACATTGCCATCGTCATCACCTGAAAATTTGCCCGCCGCTTCTTCCGCACTGGCATAGGCAAAACTGGAGGTGACAAAAATGGCTTCGCTGTTTTCTTGCTCTTGAGTTTGACGCGTTGCCGCATGAATCGCGTTGGTTGCGTCTTTATAAGCCGACATTTTGTTCTCCACCAAACAATCTAAAACACTTTCTTAATAAAGCTTTCCAAAAAACTAAGCCAGGCGAGACCTGGCTTAGAATGAACACTAATTAGGCCCTATGAGTATTACATAGGGTGCATCATATCACTAGCTTGCACCGATTCAACGGAGGCCTTGTTTTGATCATTACGACTGCCTTCCAACTGAGTCAAATACTCTAAGTCAATGTTGCCAGCGATGTACGTCGCATCAAATACCGACGTATCAAATTCTCTTACTTCTGAGTGCTTCTCATCAATACACGCTTCGATCAAATCTTGTAAGTCTTGGAAGATCAATTTATCGGCTCCAATTAACTCACAAATCTCATCGACATTGCGATTATGAGCAATCAGCTCTTTCGCCGCTGGCATATCAATGCCGTACACATTCGGGTAACGCACTTCTGGGGCTGCTGAGGCGATGTAGACTTTTTTCGCGCCCGCTTCCCTGGCCATTTCGATAATTTCTTTACTGGTGGTACCACGTACAATCGAGTCATCGACCAATAAAACCGTTTTATCTTTAAACTCAAACGGTACTGGGTTCAGTTTCTGACGGACGGATTTTTTTCGTACCGATTGACCCGGCATGATAAAGGTACGACCAATATAGCGGTTCTTTACTAAGCCTTCACGGAAAGGGATATTCAATGTCTGCGCAATTTGCAACGCTGCGGTACGGCTGGTGTCCGGAATCGGAATCACCACATCAATGTCATGGTCTTGCCACTCACGACGAATCTTATCGGCCAAACGATCGCCCATGTTCATACGCGCTTTGTATACCGAAATGCTGTCAATCACTGTGTCCGGACGAGCAAAATACACGTACTCAAACAAGCAAGGACGAGGCACTTTCTTCGGTGTGCATTGGCGAACGTGCACATTATGATTCACATCAAAAAAGATGGCTTCACCTGGCTCAATATCACGCTCCAGTTTGAAACCCGCCGCATCCAGCGCCACACTTTCAGACGCTACCATGTATTCGATACCCGTATCGGTCTGACGTGAGCCATAAATCAAAGGACGAATACCATCTGGATCACGAAAAGCCAAAATGCCGTAGCCAGTGATCAGAGCAACCACCGCATAACCACCTTCAATACGATGATAAACACGCTCCAAAGCATTAAAGATATCATCAGGCTTAGGGATTAATTTACCTTCTTCATGAAGCTCATGAGCTAAAACATTGACCAAAACTTCAGAATCAGACGTCGTGTTTATGTGACGTAAATCCGATTCAAAGACTTCCTGCTTCAGCTTAGCGGTATTGGTTAAGTTGCCATTATGCGCCAACGAAATACCGTAAGGAGAGTTCACATAAAATGGCTGAGCTTCTGCTGAACTAGACGTACCAGCCGTAGGGTAACGAACGTGGCCGATGCCAATGTTACCCAATAATTTTTTCATATGGCGAGTGCGAAATACTTCACTCACCGGACCATTGTCTTTGCGCAAGCATAAACGTCCATTATGGCTGGTCACCATACCTGCAGCATCCTGCCCACGATGCTGAAGAAGGGTTAACGCATCAAAAATTGACTGATTAACCACCGACGTGCCTACGACACCAACGATACCACACATTATCTAGATCCTCGTGTTGGGGAATTGCGGCTTGATAAACCGCACGATTTTCTCTCTAATTTTTAACCACTTACTAAGTGATTAATTACTCAGGGCGCGCTCAATGAGAGTCGAATCAATCAGTTCCGAACTCTTGCCTAACATTTCACGCGTCCAGTCATTCAACTGCCCTAACTGAGGGATCAATTGCGATGTTTTCCAAAAATCTGTTTCTTGAATGGCTGGGCTTAAACTCAACAGGGAGACAAACGCCACCACAATTAAACTACCGCGGGCAAAACCAAACAACATGCCCATAACTCGATCGGTACTGGATAATCCAGTCACCTGAATCAATGAGCCTAACAAAAAGCTCACCAAAGCGCCGACCACTAATGAAGCAACGAACAAAGAAACAAAGGCGACGATATAGCGAATTTGGTCATTCTGCACCTGCTCAATCAGCAACGATTGCATCTGATCAGAAAACTTTACCGCCACGACAAAAGCAATCACCCAAGTTAACAGGGAAAGCACCTCCTTCACAAAGCCTCTTTTCAAGCTTAATAAAGAAGACATAACCACTACTGCAATGATCAACCAATCAACTGTTGCCATTAATAACCTTGCTCCGTGAACATGCTAAAATCGCTGGGGAGTGTATCAGATGAACACCTGATTCTAAATACTGAGGAAGACAAGTGACATTAATTCACTGAATACTTCACCACAAGCCCCGCCAAACCAAATTCTTTTTTGATGTCATCGCGAATTTTTTTCGACGTATCTCGCTTAAACTCCGGACCCACAAAGACCTTATACAAAGAGTTGGTCGTCACACTGTAAGCATCGTAATTAGCCTTATTCAGTTTCTCAACCAAACGTGTCGCATTGCTTTTACTTTTAAAGGTGGCGATTTGAACTGTCCACCGATCCGCAACTTTTTTAGGCTCAGCTTTTACCACTTTTACTGGCGCTTTCGCATCGTGTTTAGGTTGAGTCGTTTGCGGTGAAACGGATTTGGCCAGCGGAATTAACTGAATATCTTGGGGGGCTTTTTCCGCTTCTTCTGAAGCGATTTCTTGCACAGACTTAACCGGCGCAATCTTCACGACTTCAAACGCCGGTGGCTCAGAAACATCCACTTGCATATCCAGTTCAGGTGGACGCTCGCCATCTAACACTAACGGCAATACTATGGCAGCAGACAACACCATTAAGCCTGCGCCAATCAAACGATAAGTCAAACGTTTGTCAATCATAAATCATTCTTTCCCTTGGCGAACTCTAGATAGTCAGAAACCGTAACAAAAGACCCAAATACCACGACCGGACGCCCTTCTTGTTGCGCTTGCTCAATCGCGCTAACAAACGCACTGGCGATATCAGAGTAACACTGACTGATGGCATCAAGCGGATCTAAATACGCCACTAACTCTTGCGCTGTTGCCCCTCTGGGACCAGCTAAATCGGAACAATGCCAAGTCACAAAGGAGTTTGCAAGGGTCTTCACCACTGAGCCAATGTCTTTATCATGTAACATACCACATACGGCAATTGGCTGAGTCTCGAACACCGCTAATCGATGCTGTAATTCAACGGCTGCCTCTGGATTATGAGCCACATCAATATACACATCAGGCTGCTGAGACACTTGTTGAAAACGGCCTGTCAATTCAACCGTGGCAAACAACTCAATCAAATCAGATACTTGAAGCTCTAAGCCCATATAAATCAACACTGCCACCACTGTGGCTGCATTCTCTAATGGTAATGAAGGAATCGGCAAGTCATCAAATTGATGCGCTTCATTCTCCCAAGACCACGTCTTCTGATTAGCTGAAAACTGAAAATCAACGCCTTTTTGTTTTAGATCAGCACCAATATCGACGGCAGTATCAGCAATCCCTTTAGGTGGATTGACCACGCCACTGACTAACAATTTACCCTGACGCGCAATCCCAGCTTTCTCACAAGCAATGACGTTAATGTCATCACCCAACCAATCCACATGATCTAATGCAATGGAAGTCACCACCGCCACATCGGCATCAATCATATTCACCGAATCAAGACGACCACCTAAGCCCACTTCCAATACCCAATAATCCAGTTCGGACTGATCAAACACCCAAAGGGCGGCTAAGGTACTGAACTCAAAATAGGTCAATGGGATGTCGCCACGCACCTGCTCGATCAATTCAAAAGCCTGACAGATCAAAGCGTCTTCACAGGGTGAATTATTCAGCGCGATACGCTCATTGAAATCGATAAAGTGCGGGGAAGTGTAGGTACCGACAGAATGCCCTTGAGACACCAGATATTGTGTCAGCATGGCACAAGTGGACCCTTTACCATTGGTACCGGCCACTGTAATGACTTTGTGCTTAGGACGTTTTAAGCCCAATTTTGATAGGACTTGAAGCCCTCTTTCTAAACCCAATTCGATCTCAGAGGGGTGTTGGCTCTCAATGTATGAGAGCCAATCCAATAATGACGTTGGCGTCATTTAATTATGCAACCTTATGCTTGGTCAACAACGACAATACATTAAATAAGCGATCACGCATTTCTTCACGCTTAACAATCATGTCCAAGGCGCCTTTTTCCAGCAAGAATTCACTGCGCTGGAAACCTTCTGGTAATTTTTCACGAACTGTCTGCTCAATAACACGAGGACCAGCAAAACCGATCAAAGCATTTGGCTCGGCCACATTCAAATCCCCTAACATGGCCAAAGATGCCGACACACCTCCGAACACAGGATCTGTCATAACAGAAATGTAAGGAATGCCATCTTGCTTCATGCGCTCAAGACCGGCACTGGTTTTCGCCATCTGCATCAAGGAGATCAAGGCTTCTTGCATACGAGCACCACCACTGGCAGAGAAACACACCAATGGAATACGTTTTTCTAAACAAACATTCACTGCCTGAATAAAACGCTCACCGACAATGGCCCCCATGGAACCGCCAAGGAAACTAAATTCAAACGCCACCGCCACAACAGGCATGCCGTTCAATTCACCTTGCATCGCGACCAAAGCATCTTTCTCGCCCGTGGCTTTTTGCGCATCGGCGATACGATCTTTGTAACGCTTAGAATCTTTGAACTTCAATTTGTCTTCTGGCTCTAGGTGCGCACCAATTTCAGTACGACCCTCCTTGTCTAAAAAGATGTCCAAACGACGACGCGCGTTCACACGTAAATGATGGTTACACTTAGGGCAAACATCTAAATTCTTTTCTAACTCTGGGCGATACAAAACGTTTTCACATTTTGGGCACTTCTTCCAAAGACCTTCTGGCACAGAGCCAGATGACGTACGTCGTGACTCACTGCGTACAATGGAAGGTACAAATTTATCTAACCAGCTACTCATTTATTTCTCCATACTTCTGTATTTGCTGCCACTCAGGCGTCCATTTCACTACGCATCGGAGTCAAAATTGCCCCTAGAGCGTCAGCTATATATTCTTTTTGTTGATCTTTATTTTCAGCAATGCAATTCACTAATACGCTACCGACAATCACACCATCAGAGCAACGACTCACCGCGGCGGCCGTTTTTGCATCACGGATGCCAAAACCTACCCCAATCGGTAATGACGTTACACTGCGTAAAGTCTCTACATGCTGCTTAACACTGTCCACGTCCAATTCACTTGAACCTGTTACGCCTTTTACTGAAACGTAATACACATAACCAGACGCTAGGGCACAAATTTTCTTTGCTCGCTCAAGCGTGGTAGTCGGAGACAGCAAGTAAATCAGATCAATCTCATTTTGTCGGAAGCATTCTACTACATCTGTCGCCTCTTCTGGAGTCAGATCTACTAATAAAACGCCATCTACCCCAGCTTCTTTTGCTGCATCAGCAAATTCTTGATAACCAAAGAACTCAATTGGGTTTAAATAGCCCATCAAAACCACTGGGGTAGTGCTATTGCCTTGCCTAAACTCAGCAATGATTTCCAATACTTTTCGGACACTGGTGCCAGCGGCCAAACTGCGTTCACAGGCAAGCTGAATAACCGGACCATCCGCCATTGGATCAGAGAACGGCATACCGATCTCAATTACATCGGCACCCGCATCCACTAGCGCATTCATCATGGTCACTGTGTGCTTTGGAGAAGGGTCACCTGCCGTGATATATGGAATGAGCGCCTTTTTACCAGATTTTTCTAAATTTTCAAAACATTGCTTTATGCGACTCATACTTCAATCCCATCCAATTCAGCGACTGTCAAAATATCTTTATCACCACGCCCAGACAAATTCACCACAACCACTTGGTCCGGATTCATGGTCGCCGCAAGCTTCATACCATAGGCCACCGCGTGACTGGACTCTAATGCTGGCATAATGCCTTCAAGACGCGTTAAATCACGGAACGCATCCATGGCTTCATCATCATTGATGGCCACATAATTGGCACGACCAACATCTTTCAACCACGCGTGCTCTGGCCCTACACCTGGGTAATCAAGTCCAGCCGAAATTGAGTGGGTGCCGATAATTTGCCCGTCATCATCAGCCATAACATAAGTTCGATTACCATGCAGTACACCTGGACGACCAGCCGATAACGGCGCAGCATGACGACCCGTTTCCAGACCATCTCCGCCCGCTTCAACACCGTACATAGCAACAGACTCATCTTCAATGAAAGGGTAAAACATACCAATCGCATTGGAACCGCCACCAACACAAGCCACTACAGCATCTGGCAAACGACCTTCATGCTCAATACACTGTTGCTTGGTTTCACGGCCAATAATCGCCTGAAAATCACGTACTAACTTAGGGTAAGGGTGTGGACCTGCTGCGGTACCTATGATGTAAAAGGTATCATCAACATTGCCAACCCAGTAACGCATGGCTTCATTCAACGCGTCTTTCAAGGTTTGCGTTCCCGATTCAACCGGAATCACCTCTGCGCCCAACAACTTCATGCGATAAACATTTAGAGATTGACGACGAATGTCCTCCGCCCCCATAAACACCTTGCATTTCAAACCAAGGCGAGCAGCAACCGTTGCCGATGCAACACCATGCTGACCAGCCCCCGTCTCAGCAATAATATTCGGTTTCCCCATATGCTTAGCCAGCAATGCCTGACCTATGGTGTTGTTGATCTTATGCGCACCCGTGTGGTTCAGGTCTTCACGCTTTAAATAAATTTTTGCCCCACCGGCTTTTTGTGTCAGGCGTTCAGCAAAGTACAAAGGCGAAGGCCGACCCACATAATGAGCCAAATCGTAATCAAACGCCGCGTGAAAATCCGCGTCTTTTGATAAGGTCTCATACATTTTCGACAAGTCGTCTAGTGCCGACATCAGGGTTTCGGAAACAAACACACCACCATAATCACCAAAACGCCCGTGTTCATCTGGCAGATTGGTATGATTTTTCTTGCTATCCACGTTTTGCTCCCGCTATAAACTCTGTCACTTTTGAATTATTTTTAAGGCCTTTTGATTGCTCAACACCACCGCTCACATCGACAGCATAAGGGGCGACTTGAGCCACTGCCTGAGCCACATTATCAGGGGTTAAACCGCCCGCTAACACGATGGGCTTGGGCAAATTAGTCGGAATCAAAGACCAGTTAAAGGTTTCGCCTGTACCACCTGGAACGCCTTTTTTATAAGCATCCAATAAAATGGCACTCGCACTGGGGTATTGTGACACACTGTTAGCAATGTCATCACCCTCTTTCACCCGTAAAACTTTCAGATATTGACGCTGGTAAGACCGACATTCAGCCTCAGATTCATCACCATGAAACTGAATCATCCAACGATCACTTGGACCAATAACAGACTCAATCAAACTCTTTTCCGCATCCACAAACAAAGCGACTGGCACCACAAATGGCGGTAGTTGAGCGACAATGTCATTGGCCACATTTGGGCTAACGTAACGCGGACTCTTTTCATAAAACACAAAACCCAAGGCGTCAGCACCCGCTTCACACGCAGCTAACGCATCCGCTAAATTGGTAATACCACAGATTTTAACTCGACAACTCATAACTGGACTCGTCTACAAAGGGTAAAAAATGAGGGCCTAATTTGCACACAGGCACATTAAAGTGCTCTGGGTATTCTGCGTCGACAAAATACAAGCCATAAGGCGATGCTGTAATACCACCTTTCGTCCTATCTTTTGCGTCTAACACTTGCTGCGCCCATTCCAGTGGTTGCTCGCCTGCCCCAATCGTCATCAGCACTCCGGCAAAATTTCGTATCATATGATGCAGGAAAGCATTCGCCCGCACATCCAGAACAATGTACTGCCCAAGCTGATGGACATCAAAATTTAAGATAGTGCGAACTGGCGTATTGGCTTGACATCCGACCGCCCGGAAGGAAGAAAAGTCATGTGTACCAATAAAGGTCTTAGCAGCTTGTCGCATCACATTAACATCAAGTGATTTGTACGTCCAAGTCACCCCTTTTACCAAGATGGCTGGGCAAAAATCGGCTTGATATATCACATAACGATAGCGACGGCTTAATGCGCTAAATCTAGCATGAAAGTCATCGTCTACATGACGGGCTGCAACAACGGAAATATCATCAGGAAGGTAAGTATTAACACCCAGAGTCCAAGCTCGCTCACTTCGCTCGGCCTGAGTCTCAAAATGCACAACTTGTGCGCTAGCATGAACACCTGAGTCTGTGCGCCCTGCACATACTACTTTCACAGTATGATTGGCGATCACAGACAAGGCTTTTTCTAAATTTTCTTGAACACTTGGAACATCAAACTTTTGGGCTTGCCAGCCCTTATACGCTGAGCCGTTATACTCAACGACCAATACTACTTTCTTAGTCACTTGGGAACATTCGCTCCATCATACTTTGTGCTTCGGCGATTTGTTGTTCATTACCTGATTCAACCACATCTTCTAAAATGACTCGCGCACCTTCTTCGTCACCCATATCCATGTAGGCTCTTGCTAGGTCAAGTTTTGTGGCAACCTCATCACCACTGGCATCAAAGAAATCAAATTCCTCTTCGTCATCACTGATTTCTTCATCAGAGGCGGCCTCTGCTTCACCAAATGCTGGCACGTCAATTTCTTCGACTTCGTCCTGCATTCCTGCAAGTGTCTCTTCAATTGAATTCTCAACGCTGTCATCTGGTATACCACTAAAGATAGCAGACTCATCCACATCTTCTTGCTCAGTGTCTTCCAACAAATTTGACACAAAAGACTCTTCTTCACTGTCAATCTGTAGATCGTCTGGCGCGGTGAACTCTGACAGATCGTCTTCTGCCTCTGGCTCATCTAAAGCGTCAAAATCATCCGCCTCAGGCTCCATGGTTGGGATATCATCACCATCAAACGCTTCTTCTGCCACATCATCTTCATCAAGATCCAACACTGGATCCGGCAAATCGTCTATGTCTTCAAACCCAGGAAACTCTTCCTCTGGCTCGTCAGCGCTTTCAAGTATGTCTTCCGCGGCTGACTCATCCTCAAAGCCCATATCCATGTCATCAGCCACTTCTGGGAAATCTGTTGAAGCGACCTCTTCATCAAAAGAGTTAAAATCCTCTGGCTCATCTTCTTCTGGCGTATCAAAATCGAATGCAAAAGGATCTTCTTCCGCTATATCCTCTTTCACGTCCAGTTCATCAGTTGTCTCATCCAACGCCACGGCCGCCGCAACAGGAGCCACCGCCGCCGCAGTTGATAAATCAAATTCATCCTTTTTTGAGTTTTCTAGTCCCTCAGCTTGCTTCTTACCTGCACGACGCATAATTAAGCCAATCAAGAAGCCTAATAGAAGCAATACCCCAGCCCCAATCGCCATAATAATAGGGTTACCGAAAATCGTATTCATCAAAGAGTTCGCTTCAGCTAGCTCTTTTTCTCGACGAATCTGATCCGCCTCTAAAAGCTGATCGACGGTATTTTTTTGCTCTTGTAGAGCCTGTTGAGCACTGGCAAATTGCTGCTGCAATTCCGCCATTTGTTTGTCTTTTAGACTGATCAGTTTTTCAAGCGTTTCTAATTGCTTGTTTAGGTCTGTGAGCTTGTCAGATAACTCACCTTTCTCACGCTTTTCTTTGTCTAGCATTTCTTGTGACGCAGACAGCTCACTCTTTAACGAGTCCACCATCGCACTATTACTGTCACCCGCGTTTGAACTGGATTCTTTTTCAGGCAGCACACTTTGGCCCGACGCCAAGGTTAATTGATCGCCGGTTTTCTCCGCCGCACTCGCCGCTGGCTTAGCCTTGGCCTGAGTATTAAGTTGTGCTTGCTCAACATTTCCTTGATCGCCTTTGGTCGCCTTTAAGGCCATCCAAGCCGCATGTTGTCGCTGAAATTCGGCTTTGGAAACATTATTGTTAAACAGGGCAATTTGCTCTTGTGTTGGAAGACGCAGCACGGCCCCCTCTTTCAGCAAATTAATGTTCTCAGAATAGAAAGCGTCTTTGTTCAACGCCTGAATCGCCATCATGGTTTGATAAATGGTCAATTGATTCGTCGGACGATTACGGCCAGCGATAGACCAAAGGGTATTACCTTTGACCACATCCAATTCGCTTTGAATAGGCATCTTCTCAGCCGTCGACGTTGCCTCTGTAAACACAGATGCATCCGTTGCTTGATTTGCGGTAGGAGTCGGCGTTGACGTCACTGGTGCCGCTTGCACCACCTCACTTTGCGCTTTATCAACCAATGCGGTCTGATTAAGTGGAACTTGATACTCTCGTACCACTTGGCCACTTGGCCAGCGAGCAGCCAGCACAAAATGCAATTCATCAACCATCAAAGGACGATCGGAGGAGACAGAAACGATGAAGTCGCCGTTATCCTGCGCCACATCAAACTTCAATTGAGATAAAACACGGGTCGGCATAAAGCCAGCCTGACGGAATTCACTTTCGCTGCCTAAGCGCACCAAAATATCGTCACTGGTTAATGCGCCCACATCAGAAAGCTCAATTTTCCCGCGGTATGGCTCGTTTAAGCTTGACTGCGAGGTTAACTCACCCAACTCTAGCGCGTAACTGCTGGAGACATACAAAGCTCCAGACACAGCAATACTGACGAGGGTTTTTCTGAGCATAAGCTTCCCTTTATTTACAAATAACGGACACAAATATTAAACAAGTATCTTACACAGGTGAGCATTTATCAATAGCTTTAGAATCAATGGTTTGGACTAAATGAGTTGGGCCTTCATTTTCGTTCAATATTTACACAAAAGTCGCATTCCCAAAAACAAAATAACGATCCCTAAATACCCCTTTAGAAAACTAAGTCCACTCTGATACAAAACGGTCTTTGAAATAAAAACCTTGCACATAATCCACCCCGATGTGATGAGCAAATGCCAGATCAGACTCCTCTTCCACTCCTTCCAACACCACTTTTTTACCGGTCACCTTAGCAAAGTCGATCATTTTTTCAACGAACACCATAAAATTAGCATCTAATCTTTGTTCTAGCACACATTTATCCAATTTAACCCATTCAACTAACTGTAGCACCGCAACTGACAGCATGGATTTAGGGTTACATAAGTCATCCAAAGCCGTTCTGACACCAAGCTTATTAAACACTTCAATCATAGACAAACTCATTAAAGCATCACTCATTGCTGAATTCTCAATCAATTCAACAATGACTCGATCTTGGTCATGATCTTGGATTAACTCTATGAAAGGATTATCTTCGACGTCTGTCCCACACGCATAAAAGGCATCCTGATCCAGATTTACAAACACCCTTTGCTGACGGGACAATCCTTCCAGCTGAATGCGTTTTTGCGCCAACTCAACTTGCAATAATAGCAGCGGGTTATCATGCAAAGCCGCATACACAAAGTCAGGACGAATCAAACTACCATCCGCCATTCTAAAACGTGATAACGCTTCATACGCGTACGCATCACCACTCTTTAATTCAATAATCGGTTGAAACTCCACCCCAAAACGTTGTGACTCAATTAACTCTAATAACTTTCTATTGGATAACATTCTATACAAGCCATATCTAACCACTAAAAAAGGCTAATGATAATGATACCCATATAGACAAAAGGCAAGACAAGCCGCTCAAAAAAATGCAATTTTATAAGTATTTTCAAAACCTTACTAACAATCCCTTAGTGAAATGAATGCGTTTCAAAGCTCAAAAACAAGCATTATCAGCAGAAACCACAATGTAAAGAAGTGTCTATTCACTTTTCGCTCCAATTGAGAAAAGATATCATTTATCAATATCGCCTAACCATCTTCACTCTTAAGGAATGTATGAAAAAACTACTAAGCGCATTAACCGTTTCTTTAATTGGCTTATCCAGTGCCAACGCCGCAGACGCTCTGCAGAATCATTACACCCTTGAGAAAAACATTCGCTTTAAGCAAGTTGATAACAAAGACATCAAACTGGACATCTACCTCCCCACGATTAAACCCGACCAAAAACATCCACTATTGGTCTGGGTTCATGGTGGCGCTTGGAAACGTGGCAGCAAAGACGCCATTCCCAATAAAAATCCACTGCTTCTAAACTCAGTATTAAAAGAAGGTTACGCTTTAGTTTCGGTTGATTATCGACTCAGCGGCGACGCCAGCTTTCCTGCCCCAGTGCAGGACATTAACGACGCCATCAACTTTATTCATAAACACGCTGACGCTTACAATCTAAAAGCCGATGAATTAGTGATAATGGGGCGATCAGCCGGCGGCCACTTGGCTGGCTTTATTGGTGCCACGAACGCCGCTTATGAGAAGGTCGATTTTTACGCTCAACCCAACTACCAAGTCAAAGCGGTAGTCAGCTTCTTTGGGCCTACGGACCTACTTGCTATGGGCACCAAAGGCGGCAAGAAAGTCGGCCCAAGATCCTCTGTTTCCATGTTTCTTGGTAGCGCTCCCACTGACAATCCAAAATTAGCCAAACAAGCCTCTTCCACTAGCTACATCAATGCCAATTCGCCAGCTTACATCCAACTGCACGGCGATCAAGACAAACGCGTTCCCTTGTCACAAAGTGAGAGCCTCAAAGCCTTGCTGGATCAATACGGTGTCGACAACGAACTATACGTAGAACAAGGCGTTGGCCACAGCGCCCGTATTTTTGACAGTGAAAAATACGTCCCTAACGTCATGGCATTCTTGAAAAAGCACTTTCCAGTGAATCAATAAACGATCCATCTATATGGTTCAATTTAACTAAATTATAAGTCTAGCGTTAGAGATGGAGTGATTGAACGAGAACAACAGGTCATAAGTCGAGAGTTCCTTGCTCTTTCATCTTCTGTAAGAACATAATCCTTATGATCAGCTTTGCCATCTAAGGAAGGTGCAAACAAGTCCTCTTGCCTCGGCAATTGCTCCTGCGTTGCCCTACTGCACCACATCCCTGTGGTTATGCGTTGCTCTTATTACCCACATCCATGTAAGCATACGGGTCTTTCAGAGAAAACGTCCTACTGCGTTGCGACTCTTTGAAAGGTACCTACATTCCTTCAGAGTCGCGCCTTATTTGACGATTTCTCTGAAAGACTGAGGCTTAGTAGACTTATTCGTACCTTTCCTAGGTTTTCTGGTACTGTACCTGCTAAGTAAGTATTAGTACTAAGGCACCTACATAATAAACGATTAGAATTACGCTTTAATTAGTGTCATTCAAATTTCAACAAAAGGTTTTATAGGAATATAATATGGAATTTATAGCGCCCCTCATAAGCATATTAGGTGTAATGAGCCTTGGCATAATGAGCCCTGGTCCAAGTTTTGTATTAGTGGCACGAACAGCGGTAGCCAACTCTAGAGCCGACGGTTTAGCAGCTGCTCTAGGTATGGGAGTTGGTGCTCTATTTTTTGCAACTTTGGCACTTTTGGGGTTACAAGCAGTATTGTTAAATATACCTACTCTATACATGGCGTTAAAAATACTAGGCGGAGCCTATTTACTCTACCTTGCTGTTGTAATATGGCGAGGCTCAAAACAGACTGTTGATATTGTTAATGACTCAGGTGAAAAGCCAAATAAAGTTTACCAATCGTTCAAAATAGGGCTGATTACTCAACTAAGCAACCCTAAGACAGCTATATTTTATGGAAGTGTTTTTGCAGCTTTACTTCCTACCAATTTGTCTATTTCGGTGATACTTATTTTAGCTCTAATGTTATTTATACTTGAAGCTGGCTGGTATGCTATTGTTGCTTTAGCACTCTCTTCACATTCTCCTAGGAAAATATATTTAAATTTAAAAACAGTTTTAGATCGCGTAGCAAGTTTTATTATTGGTAGCTTAGGCTTGAAATTAATTATCGAGGCAAGTTCAGAGTAAAATCAACAAGCATATTTGTGAAATATATAAAAGTTAACACTTCTATTATCAATAGTTGCATGAAATGGCTTTATAGCAATATGTAAGATATAAAAAAACCTCCGATAAAATAAAAAATTAATAAGGTGGGTAAATTGACCTCGCCAATTTCTTATCAAAAAGGTTTGAGCTGTAAGAATAAAACAGAAATAGGGTAAGTAATTCTTGTATATCTTGAATGCACCTTACTGAAAGTGGTAACTAATCCATGCTAGCTCAAAGGACTTATGGTATATGCAAAACTTAGTCTTTAAATATTTGGATACATGACCAAAGCTTAACCCCCTCTGATTATTTATTCCCCACCCTACGTAAGTACACTCCCTATTTCTGGGGGCAGATTTTGCCTTTTACTATTGAAAATTTCAGCATAAATGGTTCTGTCGTAGAGTTGACCAAGTAAATCAATGTGTTGATGTTGTCTAAGGCACCACTGGCTTGCTCTGCCGTTTCATCTGTTAGCGCTTGCTGAGCTTCTTCACCCATAATGATTAAGTTAGCCGTGTTGATACCACTTTGGGTGCTGCTGCTTTGGCTGAACTCGGTTTCCCCTTAGCCCATATTGCCTAGAAAAGATCACCAAGAAAATTTGAGAAAATGGCTAAAGGTTCGGATTTACTGGCTTTGTGAGGTACATGGCCTGATAAATAATTTTGACGCTTCAAAAAAATGCAGGCAGAATTCACTCATGGGGTTGCGAACACCCCGTGAGGCGCCAGCCTAAGACTCGCATCCAACTCTTTATTAATGAATAGTACAGCTCTTTTTGTATTATTAGCTAATGCTAATTTTAATATATTAGGTCTGTACTAAGAAAGGATGTTTTATGGCCTCACCTACTGAAATTACCGTAAGTCAACTATCTCGCCTTATCGGCACTCCTAATGCTCCTGTTATTATTGACGTTAGAATAAACGAAGACTTTGATCTTGACCCACAAATAATACCTACTGCAATTCGGTGCCCGCATTTAAAAGTTGCAGAATTAGCACCTAAATTAAACGCTCAAAGAGTTGTGATTTATTGTCAACAAGGTAAAAAGATTAGCCAAGGCTCCTTAGCGATATTGCGCTCCATGGGAGTTGCAGCTGAAAGCCTCGAAGGTGGTCATTTTGGCTGGCGAGATGCAGGCCAAACGCTAATTCCATACGATAAACTTCCCCAAAAAAATTTAAATCAGCAAACGGTTTGGGTGACTAAACAAAGACCCAAAATAGACCGTATCGCATGTCCATGGTTGATAAGAAGGTTTATTGATCCACAAGCACAGTTTCTATTCGTTGCTGCTTCTGAGGTATTAGGTGTTGCAGAAAAATTTAATGCGACTCCTTTTGACGTTGAAGATGTCTTTTGGAGCCATCGTAGTGAACTATGCACCTTTGATGTAATGGTCGAAGAATTTGAGATAAAAACTCCCGCTATACTCCATCTTGCCAAAGTAATTAGAGGTGCTGATACCAATAGACATGATCTTGCCCCGGAATGCGCTGGACTTTTGGCAGCTTCGTTAGGGTTATCACGTATGTATCGAGATGATAATGAACAGCTCGATGCCGGAATGCTTTTGTACGATGCATTTTATCGATGGGCTCGTGATGCGAGTAATGAAGGCCACGATTGGCTAACAAATAATAAAAAAGGATAATTTGATAATGAAAAACAAGCATCAAAAAAACAATCCTACTCAATCGGTTACACTAATAGAGTCCTTTATCTATTGGTTGAAACTTGGCTTTATTAGCTTTGGTGGCCCGGCAGGTCAAATAAGCATGATGCACCAAGAACTAGTAGAGAAACGTCGCTGGATTTCTAATAAACGCTTTTTACATGCACTGAATTACACCATGGTGCTTCCAGGCCCCGAAGCACAACAATTAGCCACATATATTGGTTGGCTCATGCATGGCGTTCGCGGTGGGATAATGGCAGGAGTCTTATTTGTACTACCCTCTTTATTTATTCTTATAGCGCTCACTTGGGTCTACTTAGCCTACGGAAATGTTCCTGAAATTGAAGGCATTTTATACGGAATAAAACCAGCAGTGACGGCTATTGTCTTGTTTGCCGCTTATCGAATTGGCTCAAAAGCTCTCCCTAATCCTGTATTAAAATTAATAGCCATATTAGCTTTCGTCGCGATTTTTGCTTTGAAAATTCCTTTTCCTTACATTGTCATAGCTGCAGCTTTAATAGGGATTCTAGGCTCTCGATTTGCCCCTGAGTATTTTCAGACAAGTAATCATCACGGCGATGAAAATATAAATTTCGGGCCGGCAGTAATCGATGATGAAACACCCGCCCCAGAACACGCTAGTTTTAAATGGCGTCGGATGTTTACCTTTCTGGTTATTGGACTTTTACTTTGGCTTACAGGAATGGGAGTACTTACAGTAATGTATGGATGGGAAGGTACACTGACTAAAATGAGTTTGTTTTTCACAAAGGCTGCCTTAGTGACATTTGGTGGAGCATATGCTGTTTTACCTTATGTTTATCAGGGAGGTGTAGAACAATTCACCTGGTTAACAGGATCTCAAATGATCGATGGTTTAGCGCTGGGAGAAACGACACCAGGCCCTTTAATTATGGTCGTATCATTTGTTGGGTTTGTAGGCGCATGGACTAAAGAAGTATTCGGGCCTGAAATGCTTCCGTTGGCTGGTGCGATAGGCGCAATTGTTGCCGCTTTCTTTACTTTTTTACCTTCATTCATCTTTATACTCGTTGGTGGGCCTGCGGTTGAAGCAACACGAGATAATTTGAAATTTACCGCGCCATTGACCGCAATAACAGCCGCTGTGGTAGGTGTGATTTTAAACCTAGCAGTGTTCTTTGCGCTGCATGTACTTTGGCCTGAAAGCCAAGATTTTAATCTTTCAGGAAGATTTGAGTGGTTTGCATTGCTAATTGGTACGGCAGCATTCATTGCTTTGATAAGGTTAAAGCTAGGAATCATGACAGTGATTATAATAAGTGCTTTGCTTGGCTTGATTTATCAGTTTTTAAGCTAATGCCGACATTAAAAAAATCACTTTGCTTTCTTGGTTTTAGTTTTTACTTGACCTGATAGATACTCGTATTTTTACAGGTGTTTGTTAGTCGTCCCTGAAAAACCTAAATTCAGATAATAAGTGCGACACTGCTAATCAGGTGTAGAAGAAGCCAACTGCGAGAGAATAGCCTTCGCGATGAGACGAATAAACAATCGTCTAAGGAAGTGTTTAGGGTTCAAGCAGCCAGCCATTATTTTTAAACAGATGTGTTTAGCTGCTTGAAATGAAAAGTGTCGCACTTCGACTTAAATTCAGGCCTTTCAATTAATGAGGGAAACAAACTCCCTCCATGAGGCGATAGTATTTTGAGACTTCTATAATCCCCCACTTTATACCTTTACATTTTAATAAAATGCACCCTACAAAAATAAAAAAAGGCCACAACACCTAAGTGTTGTGGCCTTCTTCAAGCGATTTAGGCTAAATCTATTACATCATGCCGCCCATGCCACCCATGCCGCCCATGCCACCCATGTCTGGCATAGCTGGTGCGTCTTCTTTTGGAAGATCCGCAATCATAGCTTCAGTGGTGATCATTAGACCTGCAACAGACGCTGCAGCTTGAAGTGCAGAACGTGTTACTTTCGCTGGATCTAGGATACCCATTTCCAACATGTCGCCGTAAACACCAGTCGCTGCGTTGTAACCGTAGTTACCTTCGCCTTGCTTCACCTTGTCTACCACAACAGACGCTTCATCACCTGCGTTAGTCACGATCTGACGCATTGGCGCTTCCATTGCACGAAGTGCTAGCGCGATACCAACGTTCTGATCTTCGTTGTCACCTTCTAAGCTAACCACTTTCGTCAATGCGCGAACCAGAGCAACACCACCACCCGCAACAACACCTTCTTCTACAGCCGCGCGAGTCGCGTGAAGCGCATCATCAACACGAGCTTTCTTCTCTTTCATCGCGACTTCTGTTGCTGCACCGATCTTGATAACCGCAACACCGCCAGCCAATTTAGCAACGCGCTCTTGTAGCTTCTCTTTATCGTAGTCAGAAGAAGAGTTCGCGATTTCTGCACGAATTTGCTCAACACGAGACGTGATGTTCGCCGCTTGGCCTGCACCGTCTACTATGGTTGTGCTTTCTTTTGTCAAGGTAACACGTTTCGCAGTACCTAGTTGCTCTAGTGTTGTGCCTTCAAGGCTTAGACCAACCTCTTCAGAGATCACAGTCGCACCAGTTAGGATCGCGATGTCTTCCAACATAGCTTTACGACGATCACCAAAGCCAGGCGCTTTTGTCGCCGCCACTTTCACGATACCGCGCATGCTGTTTACCACCAATGTCGCCAAGGCTTCGCCTTCAACGTCTTCAGCAACAATCAATAATGGACGAGACGCTTTCGCAACGCCTTCCAATACTGGTAGCAAATCACGGATGTTAGAAATTTTCTTGTCAACCAATAGGATGAATGGGTTTTCAAGTTCCGCACTCATGGTTTCTTGGTTGTTAATGAAGTAAGGAGATAGGTAACCGCGGTCAAACTGCATACCTTCTACTACCGCTAGCTCATCTTCAAAGCCAGAACCTTCTTCAACGGTAATAACACCTTCTTTACCAACACGCTCCATGGCTTCTGCGATGATCTTACCAACCGACACATCAGAGTTTGCTGAGATAGTACCGACTTGCTCAACCGCACGAGTGTCGGTACAAGGTGTAGACAAGGCTGCGATTTCAGTTACAACAGCCGCTGCCGCTTTGTCGATACCACGCTTAAGATCCATTGGGTTACGACCCGCTGCAACCGATTTAAGACCTTCGGTTACCAAAGCTTGCGCCAATACAGTCGCCGTCGTCGTACCGTCACCCGCTACATCGTTCGCTTGTGACGCCACTTCTTTTACCATTTGCGCGCCCATGTTTTCGAATTTGTTTTCCAATTCGATTTCTTTCGCAACGGTCACGCCGTCTTTTGTCACCAAAGGCGCACCGAAAGATTTTTCGATGACAACATTACGACCCTTAGGCCCTAAAGTAACTTTCACTGCATCGGCTAGTACATTAACGCCTTTCAGCATTTGCTGGCGTGCACTGTCTCCAAATTTAACTTCTTTAGCTGACATGCTCTAATACCTTTTAACTGTTTTAATGTTACAAAAATAAATAGGAAGGATAAGACGAATTAGGCTTCAATAACGCCGTAAATTTCATCTTCTTTCATGATAAGCAGTTCTTCACCGTTGATTTTTACTGTCTGGCCTGAGTATTGACCAAAAAGCACAGTGTCACCAACGCTAACAGCAAGTGCACTGACATCGCCATTAGACTGAATACGGCCAGTGCCCACAGCCAAAACCTCACCTTGTGTTGGTTTTTCTGTAGCAGATCCAGGTAGGACGATACCAGATGCGGTTGTTGTTTCTTCTTCTTTACGGCGAACAACGACACGATCGTGCAAAGGACGAATATTCATCAATCATTTTCTCCAATTAAAACAATACCAGGACTCCCCTGGCAGGACTTATCTCGCTCAGTTGCGAGAATCTCTATCGGACTTTTATATACGGTTGCTAATTTATTTTTCAACCCATCCAATAAATTATTTTTTATCAATTAAATCATTATCTTCGTTAGCATACTCGCCTTCGATGATCTCACCCTCATGGGTAGATTCATAATGACCACGAGTACGCCACTGAGTACCCCGCGCCATCACAGAGCTCATCAACTTAACCACTAAACCAGCCGCGAACAACTTACGCAGCACTGGAATCAGCAACAAACCACCAATGGCATCCGTGACAAAACCAGGAATCAACAAACACAAACCTGCAAACAGCAACATCACGCCTTCGGCAACTTCTGATGCCGGCAGTTCACCACGGCTCATTTTTTCTTGAGCCTTTAAAGAGGTTTCTAAACCTTGCTTACGAATCAAACTCACCCCTACAATGGCTGTCAGAAAGACTAAGCCCACTGTCGCCAAACTACCGATTTCACTGCCAACTTGAATCAACACAGTCATTTCGATAATGGGCACAAGGATAAATAGTAATAACGCGAATCTCATGATCACCTTCTTTTGTTTTTGACTTAACCTATAACTATGGGCAACACCGTGACTAATCAAGCAATGACGCATTTTAAATCTCAAGTATTTCTGATTTTGCACCAGTCACAAGCAGGAGAATGCCTAAGCTATGGAGAAATCGCCAAATTAGCGGGGTTTCCAGGTTACGCACGACAAGTTGGCCAATTACTCAAGAAATTACCCAAAGACACCAAACTGCCCTGGCACCGAGTCGTCAATGCCCAAAAGTGCATTAGCTTCATGGAAGGATCTGAGGCCTATTTTCGTCAAAAAGAAAAATTAGAGGCCGAAGGCTGGATCATTATTGGCAGCAAGCTTAAGCACAAAGACCAATAACATCATCGAGGCAACAGCCATCCCAAGCAGATGACTGTCTTTACCCAAAAATCAGTCTCGGAAGTTATTAAACTGCACGGGTTGTGACAAGTCCGCGCCACGCAGCAATGTCATGACCTGTTGCAGATCATCACGTTTTTTACCTGTGACACGCAATTGATCCCCTTGAATTTGCGCTTGCACTTTGATCTTGCTGTCTTTGATCATTTTGACAATTTTTTTCGCTTCCGCCGCCTCGATGCCTTCTTTCATCTTGACCGCTTGTGACACACGCATATTGCCTTTCTCAATGTCTTCTTTTTCAAGACTCTTCAGATCGATACCTCGATTTACCAGCTTTTGATTCAAAATATCTGACAATTGACGAAGCTGAGGTTCAGCTTCAGCCTGCATAACAACACTGGATTTATCTTTAATTTCAAAGCTGGCTTTGACGCCTTTAAAGTCATAACGCGTTGTAATTTCTCGGTTTGCTTGGTCCACGGCGTTACTAACTTCGTGCCAGTCCAATTCAGAGACCACATCAAATGATGGCATTTTCTGCTCCTTTGCATTTTCAATCAGTTCGTTTGGCGCGATAATAGCAAGAATTGAAATAAAACACCTAATGGATCAAGTTATGAAACCATCTCCTTGGTTAGTGGTTGGCTCTGGCGCCATCGGCCTATTTTGGGCCTGTAAGCTAAAAAGTCTCGGCCACAAAGTGCATCTAGTTTATCGAAGCACCGACCCCGGAAAAAAAATCACCCTCGACTCCTTAGTGGATGAAAGCGGACAACAGCAAGCCGAAACACAGACGTATAAAATAAAAACATTCACCGCCAGCACACTCGAAAAGCAATACCAAAAAGTACTCTTATGCACTAAGTCATTTGACCTTGTGGAAGCCTATCAACAAGTGTCTGAGCACCTCAGTGATGAAGCGGACATCGTCTGCCTATGCAATGGTTTAGGCGCACAGGATCAATTACAAAAGCAAATAAAACCAGAACAAACTTTATGGGCAGGCGTGACCAGTGAAGGGGTACTCAAAATTGAACCTAATCACATTAAGCACACAGGATTAGGCGACACCTACTTTGGCCCTTGGTTGCCCTCAGAAGCCGAAAAAGCCTTTCCGTTAGAAGGCTTTGAAGTACAAAACATTCACCAAAGAATTCTCGAAAAGCTGGCTGTTAACGCCGTCATCAACCCGATTACCGCCATCTTCAACCTACATAACGGGGATATTTTAAACGACGAATTTCAAACCTTAATGCAAGCCACTCTGACGGAATTGGAACGCGTCTTTACTCACCCTAAATTTGCTTACGCTAAGCACAGTCAGCATTTATCTTATGACAATTTAAAAAACCGTGTCAGTACCGTCGCCAAACTCACCCGATTGAATCGCTCCTCTATGTTTGAAGACATGCGATTGCAAAGACAAACCGAGAACGACTTTATTTCTGGCTTCTTAATGAAAAACAGTCCGGTCAAACTGACCGTACAAGCGCTTCTGTACGAAGGCATCAACCAACCAGACTCTCGCCCTGAGGTACAAAAAAAGCTGCTAAGTCTTACTTAGCAGCTTTTGATCAAAAGACATTCTCTTAGAAAAATTACAACTTAGTAATTTTTTCCTTGGTCAAAGCAATTTTTTTATCTTTGTACAAAGCACCCAGTGCTTTTTTGTACGTTGCCTTACTCACCTTGAACACCTTATAAATGGCTTCCGGCGACGCTTTATCGGTCAATTCAGATTCCCCACCTTGTGAGTCCAAATAATCCAATACATCGTCCAAGATGTTACGCACTTTTTTGTAGCCCACTTCTTGAAGACTCAAATCGATTTTTCCGTCTTCGCGCATCTGCTTAATATAGGCTGTGGCTTTCTCGCCTTTGTACAACTGACGAAAAGCGTCTTCGAAGAACAACACCCCCCAAAAACGATTATCAATCACGCATTTGAAGCCGATGTTGGTTTTATCACCAATCACCACGGAGACTTTATCACCGACGCGATAAGGCGCTTCTTCACGGTTCAACAAAGGATCAACCTTGGTTGTCGCGACAATACGATTGGTAATTTGATCAAGGTAAATAAACAATAAATGCGTTTCACCTTCTTCCACGCGGTTTTTTTGCTGACTAAAAGGCACCAATAAATCTTTTGGTAATCCCCAATCAAAAAACGCACCCACTTGATTGACCGCAACCGATTTCAATGCCGCAAACTCACCCACTTGCGCTTTCGGGAGTTCCGTCGTCGCAATGAGCTTGTCATCAGAATCAAGATAAACAAACACATCAATTTCTTGGCCAATTTCCACCTGCTTTGGCACGTAGCGTTTTGGCAGCAGAATCTCACCCAATGGATCAGCATCCAAATAGACGCCAAACTCTTTTTCTTTAACGACTCTTAAGGTATTTAAGCGTCCAATTTGTGTAGCCATGGTTTCTCCGGCAAGGATTTTTTCACGCACTATACTGACTTATCCGTCGAGCGCAAGATTAGTTTACATTCATGCAAGCTTTAAAAATGTCTTCCAGTTTATTTCGTCCCAAAGCTTCCATTTTAGCGATATTTTCATCCGGTATTTGAGCCGTATTCCCATAAAATTCAATGGCCTTATCCAAACTGGCCTCTCGTAATATGTGCAGCATAGGATAAGGAGAACGGTTAGTATAATTAGACACATCCTCTTCTTCTGCCCCAGCAAAACAATAATCTGGGTGAAAGGTGGCCAACTGGTAGACACCTTCACACCCCTGATCAAACATCAGGTTCTCAGACACTTCGACAAAATCCAAGTAACGCTGAAAATCTTTAAATAAGGTCGGAAAAATAAGCAGTGTGGTTTCCGTTTCGGCATGCTCGTCTAACCACTGAATTTCAGACATCAACTCTTCTAAGGCGACATCTGTTTTTTTCGAACGCAATACAACAAGACGTACACTGTCTCTTTCCACTTCTCGCTTGGCAAAGGGGCAAACATTGTGACCCACAATAAAATCCTTCACCCAATTCATTGTTTGGCTGACCACCAAATCATCTGATAACAACATACAGTATCTTCTTAGTAGTGACATTAACCACCATATTAAAGACCAGGCGTAAACACACCCGCTTTAAAACGGCTTTTGATTTCGAAACAACATAAAACAAGGTATCATTCTGCCCATTAGCCTTTTGTCGAGTTTAGCGGCATAAGGCACTCCTTTTCCTGCAACAGAGAGTTTACATGTCATTTGCTGAGTTAGACCTAGATTACACGATCGAAGAAGCAATCAATAGCCTAGGTTTTGAAACACCTACTGAAATTCAACAGCAAGCCATCCCCGTCATTTTGGAAGGCTCCGACCTTTTGGCAACCGCCCCAACTGGCACAGGCAAAACCATCGCTTTTTGCGCACCCGCCGTGCAACATGTTTTAGACCGTGACGAAACATCCACCACCGCCCCTAAAGTTCTTATTTTAGCGCCTAGCCGCGAACTTGCTCGACAAATTTTCAATGTCATCGGCGGATTAACACAGCATACTCGTATTCAATCTCAGCTAATCATTGGCGGCACACCTTATGGCATGCAGCAACAACAATTAAGCGAACCTTGTGACATTCTTGTTGCAACACCAGGCCGCTTGGTCGAACTTGATGAAAAACAATGGTTAGACTTAACGGATGTAAGCTACTTCGTCATTGATGAAGCAGACCGCATGTTAGACATGGGCTTTGTGAATGCCATCAACAAGATCGCCAAAGAACTACCACAGGAACATCAAACCCTGATGTTCTCAGCCACGTTGGAAGGTGAAAAAATGGGCCGCTTTGCCAGTGCTTTATTAAGCCCTGAGACAGAGCAAATTCGTCTTGGCGAATCATCTCGCACCGTGCCCAACCAAATTCACCAAGTCGCCTATCGTGTTGACGATGATGCTCATAAAGAAGCCATGCTTAAGCATCTACTCAATAAAGAAGGCGTACAACAAACCGTGGTTTTTGTCTCCAATCGTGATCACGTGGATGTGTGGGTACAAAAAATTCGTAACATGAACATCATGTGTGATGGTTTGCACGGTGAAATGAAACAAGGTGATCGCAGCGAACATTTAAAGCAAATGAAACGCGGACGCTTGCAAGTGCTGGTCGCCACTGATGTGGCATCACGTGGTATCGACTTGCCAGAAATCAATACTGTGATCAACCTACGCTTGCCCCGTAAAGCCGACTCTTATATTCACCGTGCCGGTCGCGCTTCGCGAGAAGGCGCGCCAGGCGAATGCATTTCCTTGATCGACATTAATGATTTGCCGATGATCGAAAAAATTCAGCGTTTTATGCAGACCAATATTAAATTTGGTCGCATTGAAGGACTAGAAGCCAAAACCAAGGCCAGATCTCCACGTTTCAAGAAGAAAAAGAAAAAAGCTAAGAAGTAAGAGAGACACCCTACTTGCCAGCTTTTCTAGACAAAAATACCGTCCTTATGACGGTATTTTTTGACCTTAAAGAAGCGCTAATCAAACTTTAAAGTGTGTTGTTTACGCTTCGCTTTGGTTTCTAGGTACTGACGGTTATGCTGATTTACATGCACTTTCGTTGGCACCAACTCAACCACATCAATGCCATGCTCTTTCAATTGTTGAGCCTTATCTGGATTGTTTGTCAATAACCTAACCTTACTCACACCTAACGCGAGTAACATATCTGCGGCGACACCAAAATCACGACCATCGTCTGGTAAATGCAACATTTCATTGGCTTGATAAGTATCATAACCTTGATCCTGCAAAGCATACGCTTCTAACTTTGCATACAAACCAATGCCACGACCTTCCTGACGAAGGTACAGAATGTAACCGCCTTCTTCATTAATACGGTCAATGGCTTCATCAAGCTGCTCACCACAGTCACAACGACCAGAGCCAAACACATCTCCGGTTAAGCACTCTGAATGCAAACGAACCAGTGGCACATGGTCCTCTTGCTGCTGTTGTCCTTCAAAAAATATCCCTATGTGCTCTTTGCCTGAATCATCACCATCAAAGGAAATAAACTCAGCACTCACGTCGCCCGCCCGAACTGGGATCATCACGCGACGCTTAATGGTTAAATCTGTCATTACTGCTCTCTCTAGGGATTATTTATGACGCAAAGTATAACGCCCTTACATTTGGTCAAATATGAAAAAATCAATGCTTTAGCTTGGAAATATCCCATTACATCAAATGCTCTAGGGGTAAAGAAGTGCTCTCTTTTACACTGCGCAATAGAAAACTAGATTGCACACCGGTTACACCAGGAATTCGTGTTAATTTTCCCAATAGAAAGTCATGATATTTTTCCATATCTTCCACCACAACCTCTAATAGGTAGTCACAGTTCTGACCTGTAACCAAGTTGCAATTTCTGACCTCTGGAAAACAATCAACCTGCTCTTCAAACACACTAAAACGATCTGGTGTGTGTCGGTCCATGCTAATTTGTAGAAAAGCCGTCAGCTTTAGACCCAGTTTCTTTTGATCCAGCAAGGTAACGCTACGATCAATCACACCCGATTCTTCTAAAGCCTTCACACGACGCAGACAAGGCGACGCAGACAAGCCAACTCGGTCGGCCAACTCCTGATTTGTTAAGCTAGAATCTTGCTGTAACTCACGTAAAATATTCAAATCAATCTTATCAAAACCCAAAACATCCGCCTTATATTGCTAAATTATTTTACATATACGCAATATACTGCCATTTGGACCAAAACTTCCATAAAAAACGCAATCTTTTACCCTAAAAAATTCGCTATGATAGAAACATAGAGAAAAGCCTGAAAAAGTAACGCATAAATCTTTTTCAATACTATCTGTTTCAAACCGGAGCTTATCCGCTCCTTAACATAAGAAGGGAAAGATCATGACCTCTTTTGATCACACTAAGTACAGAGCATTCGAGCCTGTCGCCATTGAGAATCGCACTTGGCCTGACCAAGAAATCACCAGCGCCCCAATTTGGTCAAGCGTTGACCTGCGCGATGGCAACCAAGCACTGGTTGAACCAATGACAGTGGAACAAAAGAAACAATTCTTCGCCCTGCTTGTGGACGTAGGCTTCAAAGAGATCGAAGTGGGTTTCCCGGCCGCATCGCAATTGGATTTCGACTTCGTCCGTTGGTTAATTGAAGAAAACCAAGTTCCTGACGATGTCTACATTCAAGTCTTAACGCAAGCACGCCCAGAATTGATTGAGCGTACTTATGAGTCACTAAAAGGCGCGAAAAAAGCCATCGTACACGTTTACAACTCAACCTCTAAAACTCAGCGTGAGCAAGTCTTCCGCTTGGGCAAAGACGGCATCAAAGAGATTGCCGTGAAAGGCGCTCAATGTGTTAAAGAACATGCGGCGAAACACCCAGAAACGGAATGGGTATTTCAATACTCACCTGAAAGTTTCACCGGCACCGAAACCGATTTCGCCATTGAAGTCGTTGATGCCGTCATCGACGTATGGCAACCAACACCGGATAACAAAGCCATTATTAACCTACCAGCCACAGTCGAAGTGGCCACGCCAAATCGTTTTGCTGACCAAATCGAATACTTCTGTCGCAATGTGAAACAACGTGACAGCATGATCATCAGCTTACACACTCACAACGACCGAGGTTGTGGTGTGGCGGCGGCAGAACTTGGCTTGATGGCGGGTGCCGATCGCATCGAAGGCACCTTGTTAGGCAATGGCGAAAGAACCGGCAACATGGACGTGGTCACCATGGCCATGAACATGTACAGCCAAGGCATTGATCCAGAGTTAGCATTAGGCGATATGGACCGCATCATAAGTGTCGTCCAAGCTTGCACCTTATTACAAGTTCACCCGCGCCACCCTTACGCAGGCGAATTGGTGTTTACCGCTTTCTCTGGCTCTCACCAAGACGCCATCAAAAAATGTTTGGCAAATCAGACCGATGACAAACCTTGGGACGTGGCCTACTTGCCAATCGATCCTCGTGATGTTGGTCGCAGTTACCAAGAAGTCATTCGCGTCAACAGCCAATCTGGTAAAGGTGGTGTGGCTTATACTCTTGAGCAAGAATATGGCTTGGCATTGCCTCGCTGGTTGCAAGTTGAGTTCAGTCCGATCGTACAACAGTTTGCTGAACAAGATGGTGGCGTGGTGAATGCCGAATCAATGAAAGGCTTATTTGAGTCCCGCTTTATGACAGGTGATAAACCTTACCAACTGGGTAAATACGATCACGCCAAAGACGATGTGGATACGGTTCATGCTGAGCTAAACAGTGATTCGGGCGTGATAAACATTACCGGTACAGGCAATGGCGCGTTGTCTGCTTTCAGTGAAGCCTTGGGCAAACACTTTGGCATGCGCGTTGATATTATCCAGTATCAAGAGCACGCTCTAACCGTCGGCAGCGATTCACAAGCCATCGCATATGTGCAAGCCAATATCGATGGTGATCGATTCAATGGTGTTGCCATCGATAGTGATATCGTTTCGGCCTCAGTGCAGGCCTTAATGGCAACCGTAAACCAGAAAATCCTACAGAATACGGACGCCAATGTCGCTTAACTAGGTCGACTCTTGGTCATCTATTTCTAAAGCGCTGATGCCATAGAAAAGCCAACATGTTAAACATGTTGGCTTTTCTTTTGACACTTTCTTCACCCTAGTATGATGCCTCACGCTTGCATCTTAATGTGCTTTTTTCTTTTGATCACTCAACCTTCCCTACCTTAAAACACAAAATGCCTCATAAACTTCACAGAATGAATGTACAAGTTAGCGACGGTATAGCTTAGGATTGTTTCATTACGCTTAGTGAGTTTCTCGATACGCAGTACTTGGTACTGGCTTTTCTAGGAGCACACAACCTCATTGAAAAACAGAACGGTTAGAGAAATTCAACATGCTAACGAGCAGCGACTGAGTACCAAAATAACGAATGGTTTTTTTCCTCATATGCCCTTCATCTCAACCACAAAGTTAAAAGTTTAATTTTTTAAACGAAACAAATGAATAAAAATAAACTCAAATTGGTTTAGTATTCTTAACATGGATATTTCAGATCGCATTCGACAGAAAATGACAGAACACCACCTTAGAGCCGTTGACCTAACAAAAATGACAGGTGCGACCAAAGGATCGGTTAGCCAATGGCTAAACGGCATTTCATCGCCTGGTGGTAAATACATCATCCCACTCACAAAAGCGTTACAATGTGATGCTAACTGGTTATTTGGTGGCGTGTCGGCCAGCCGACAAACTTCATCCCATCCACAGCATGATACTTCTTTCAACCCCAGCTTTATCAGCAAACAAGTTCCTATTATCAGCCACGAGCAAGCTGAAACTTGGCGTGACTTTACCGACAAAGCAAGCCTTAAAGAACAATTAGAGTGGGAATACGCCCCAGCAGCCATTAGTCATCAGGCGTTCTGGCTTAAAGTCACAGGCGACAGTATGGTGTCTCCTGTTGGTCATAGCATTAGCGAAGCTCACATCATCTTGGTTGACCCTTGCATGCAAGCTCAAAACGGTGACCTGGTGGTAGCAAAGGTCAGCGCCACAAAAGAAGTGACCTTCAAGAAATTAATCATTGATGCAGGCCAAACTTACCTCAAACCACTGAACCCAAATTACCGACCAATCGAAGTCACAAACAACTGTCGGGTAATTGGTGTTGTCAGAGAAGCCAGATTAAAACTGTAAATCATCCAACCAAGTCTCTCGAATAAAAAAGCGAGCTTGCCTCGCTTTTTTCACACCCAGCCGCTCAAACAAAATGAAAGTTTACTTTTGCATGCTTTTCTTATGGCCACATTTGTAAACTCAATCTCATTTTCATGATCATTATCATCAACTTAGATACACCCCATGTTGATGTTAACCGGACGAATCAATCACGCCATTAAAACGATCCTCAGGCCCATTCGGCTCAATCATCGCACCAGGGGCAAATCCTCCCATCGCGTAGTATAGCAAGGCGACAGATGTTCCCGTTTCATTGACCATTGCGGCGATACCCCCTGAGAGGCAAAAAACACATTTCCCAAACCACTGCGGTTAATGTCATCAACAACCGCCATCAAGGCCTTTGAGTTGGCTCTATTGGTGGCTGAATGAAAAAGGTCTGTGGAAAAGGCACCGTGTTCATAAAAATCCGACAGCATCACCCCAGCCTTCATATAACGAAACCCAGACCGCCAAATACGATTGAAAATCACATTGACCACTTCCAACAAATCCCGTGTATCGTCACTAGGATTGGGTAACTCAACCGATAAGGTTTTGGCGTAAAAGGGCTCATGCGGAATGTGTGGACTGGTACGAATAAACACACTCACTACCCGACAGAGGCGTCGCTCCCCTCTGAGCTTTTCCGCGGCCCTCGTCGTGTACTTTGCAATGGCTTCCCTTAGAGTCTGCTTTTCTGTCACCTTATGGCCAAAAGAACGGCTGCAAATAATTTGCTGCTTGGTTGGCCTTACACACTCCAAGTCCAAACACGACACGCCATTTAATTCACGCACGGTACGTTCCAATACCACGGAAAACTCTCTTCGAATCCGCTTGGGATCCGTGTTAGCTAGTTCCAATGCCGTCTTCACTCCTTTGGCGCGCAATTTAGCCGTCATACGGCGCCCCACGCCCCACACCTCACTAACATCGACCAACGCCAGTAACCGCTGTTGCCTCTCCCTATCCATCAAGTCCACAACAGAACCCGTGGCCGGATAGGTCTTGGCGGCATAATTGGCTAATTTTGCCAGCGTCTTGGTTGGCGCAATGCCAATGCCAACCGTAATCCCCGTCCATTGATCAACCTTGGCCTTCACACCTCGACTAAAACTTAATACGTCTGTCACCATCTCAACACCAGACAAGTCCAAAAAAGCTTCATCAATGGAGTAAATCTCCACTCGCGGCGCTTGCTCTTCCAGCAAGGTCATCACTCGATTCGACATATCAGCGTACAGCGCATAATTCGATGAAAAACACACAATATTATGCTGCTTTATTGCGGCCTGAACTTGAAACAAAGGCACGCCCATTTTTAAGCCGAGCGCCTTGACCGCCTTAGAACGAGCCACCACACAACCATCATTATTGGATAAAACCACCACGGGTTTATGTTTTAAATCAGGCCGGAATAAAGTCTCACAACTGGCGTAAAAGTTATTACAGTCCACCAGAGCAAACACATTTTTCATGCACCGCGCTCTAGCTTACGAATCACACTGGTAACAACGCCAAACACCTCAAACTCCGATTCTTCCGTGATTGGTATTGCTTTATAAGCCTTATTTTTAGGACGTAATAAAACATCCGGCTTCAACTCCAACACCTTCACGGTCATTTCCCCATGCAGGCAAGCAATGATGGTGTCACGATGGCGCGCCGTTAATGAGCGATCCACCACCAGCACATCACCACTGTGAATCCCAGCTTCAATCATAGAATCACCCTGAGTTCGTACAAAAAAAGTGGCACTTGGGTGAGGAATGCACAACTCATTCAAATCCAACGTCCGTTCAACGAAATCCTGTGCCGGAGAAGGAAAACCTGCTGACACAGCGTCGCTGTAAAGAGGAATCTGCACACTATTTTCAGCAATAAAAGAGGCGGAGCCAGACACTCCAAGATAAGTAACACGCATATATAACACTCAAACCAAACTGTATAAACGTACAGTATAGTTTCATAGGCAGAATTGACCAAGTGTATTTTTGTGAAGAATGCAGATTTAGAACCAAGGCCAAAAGATTATCTCAGAACTCAATCAAGAGCGTCTTTTCAACCCCCTTTATTCACGCCCGTTTTACAAATAACAATTCATAACAGTAACAATAGCGTAAAAACCAAACACTAAAGTTTACAAAATAAAAACAAACACTTATAGAATAAACTCAGGAACTACGCATAATAGAAAAGTACATCTCGTGCTAAGAAGTTTAATATCTTTATTGACGCACACGCATGGACGCACACGCCATTGTTGTTGCTAACTTTGTTGCTGACTTTCAGAAGGTTACGATGAAGTTTATATAAAGCATGACCTCAACAATATGACTACGATATTTATTATCAAATAGCTCTAAACTAATAGGAAGTTCATATGATATCTAAGCTGAAAATTTCCCATAAATTCTTCATAATGAGCGCTATTCAATTGCTCTTGATTATTGTAGTTGGCGGCTTTTCGATCAACCAATTCCAAAAAATTGGCCATGAAATCAAAGAAATAGCACACGACCACCTTCCCCTAACAAACACGTTAACCCTTGTTACAGAACACCAATTACAACAAGCCATCACCGTTGAAAAAGTCATTTCTCATGCACTATTAGATGAAGTCAAGGGCAAAGGTACATCACAAGAAACGGTGGCCTTAATTGCGATGTTAGAAACAAACAATAAAAAATTACATGACGAAATCATAATGGCTGATCAAACCATTAAAACACTACAGTCAAATCTTGAAAGCGCTGAAGCAAAACAAAAATATGACGTCATCCTAGAAGAATTTATCAAGATAGAATCTGAATTCTTCGCATTAGAACACACTATTATAGATTTTCTACAGACGATTAAGAGCAGCGGCATAACAAACGCCCTTAACACTATTGCAGAGATCGAGCATGCTAATGAGCAATTAGACAAACACATGATTTCGGTTTTGAATGAATCTCAACAGTTTGCATTAGATTCCGCCAACATCGCGTTTGCCGATGAACAACATGCCCTCAACGTTATTGCGACTGTCATTGCGATTTCCATACTAGTGGGCATCCTCATTCCAGTCTTCATTGGTCGCTCTATCATTGGGCCACTAAAAGACCTTTTGGTACGCTTAGATGATTTGGTTAATGGCAATGGCGACCTAACCCTTCGAATGGACTTCAAACGTAACGATGAAGTGGGAAAGGTGGCGAACAAACTGGACCAGTTCATCAGCAAACTCCAAAACATCATTATTGGTATTTCAGAGTCTTCAAAGCGCTTAGACAGCAACTCAGCCAAAGCGTCGGTGATAGTGAAAAACACCCTTGCCTCAGTCGACAAGCAAGAAACGGAAACCAGCCTTGTGGCTGACGCAGTCAGCGAAATGAGTGACGCAACGGAAGAAGTCGCCAAAAATACCGTTTCCGCGTCGAATGTTGCCTCTGAGGTGTTGGAACTCGTTGAACAAGGCAAATCGACGGCAGAAGAAAACCAAAGAATCACCACTCAATTATCAAAAGACGTGCAAGCCACGGCTCACAGCATCGACAATCTGGCCAAAGAAACAGATAACATCGGCGCCGTGTTAGACACGATCCAAGGCATTGCAGAACAAACCAATTTGCTAGCACTGAATGCCGCCATAGAAGCCGCGCGCGCAGGAGAATCTGGTCGAGGTTTCGCCGTGGTTGCCGATGAAGTTCGCTCTTTGGCACAAAAAACCCAGACATCGACAGTCGACATTCAAAATCTGGTTGAAAATCTTCAAGCAGGTGCAAAAGACGCAATGGACAGTATGAACAAAGGCATCGAAGTCACTGAACATTGCACCGTTATTGGCAGAAAGACAGCAGAGCGTTTTGAAGAAGTGGTTGGCGCGGTGAATAACATTGCGGATTTAAATCAGCAAATTGCCACCGCGACCGAGGAACAATCATCAGTAGCAACGCAAATTCTCGACCGCGTTAACAACATTAGTCAGATCTCTCAAACAACCAGCCAAGACACAGGCAAGGTCGCAACCGCCAACTACAGCATAGCTGAAGAGGTTACAAACCTTAATGAGCGACTAGCTCAATTCAAAGTATAACGCGCCACCACACCAATGAATCGATCACTAAAGATTCATTGGTGTTCCCTTTTGACCCGCTATGACGACATACCATTAAGAATGTGTCCTTTAAACCAATGAGATTTTCCACCTCACGAGTCGCTAGTAGTCGCCTCAATAAATGCATTCCTTCGAACTTTGCAGCGGACACACCGCCCGTCTCTTAACAATAAAAGAGGCAGAGCCAGCTCTCCAAGATAAGTAACAGGTCGATAAAAAACTCACACTATACGGCATAAAAATACCGCATCATTTCAACTGCAAAATAGGCTAAACGTCTTTTTGAAAGTAATGTGGAATGAGGTGAACTGGGTACGCCTTATTGACGTCAAAAAATAAGCGAGCTAGTGCCATAAAACGGCTAGTCGATTGGAAAAAACAGTGTGAAAGTGCTGCCCTTACCCACGGCACTATCAAGCTCTACTCTGCCATTATGATCTTGCATAATGCCATACGTAATGGATAAACCAAGACCACTTCCCGTTCCGACTTCTTTCGTCGTAAAGAATGGGTCAAAGATCTTTTCTTGAAGCGATTTCGCTATCCCTGTGCCATTGTCTCTCACAGCAATATACACTTCTTTTCCCATCACCCCGCTTATCACTTTTATGACGCCCTTGTCCGTAATAGCATGCCCCGCATTAATAAAAAGGTTCAGCAGTACTTGTTGTACTTGGCCGATACGACATTTTACCTTAGGGATATTGCCTAATTTGACTTTCACAGCCGCTTTATACTTGAGCTCGTTCTGCGCCACTTTTAAGGTTTTTTTTATCGCCTCATTAAGGTCTTCCTCCTGCATTTCCTGTTGAAGCTTGACGTGCGAAAAGTCTTTTAGGCCTGCGACAATTTCTCGTATACGCAATGTCCCTTCTACCGTATCACTCATAAGCTCAGACACATCGGCTTGAATATACTCAATGTCTTGCTGTTGTAGCCACACCATCAGCTCCTGTAGAGACGGGTCGACATCTTCCGACACTTGGCTCGTCAGTTTTAAAAAGCGATTAATCGCCTCTTGATAGATTTGATTATATTCCTTTAAGGTTTTGATATTGCTCATCACATAACCAATCGGGTTATTGATTTCGTGTGCGACGCCTGCCGCCAGCGTACCAATAGACGCCATTTTTTCGGATTGAATCAATTGCTCCTGAGCCACTTGCAGTTTCTTATTGGTGCCTTCTAATTTATAAATGTTACTTTTCAATTGCTCGGTTCTACGCTCCACTCGACTTTCAAGTGTCTGGTTTAACTGCTCTAACTGTTGCTCATAAACGGCCCTCTGCTCGGCCGCTTGAGTCAAACGCCGAGACATCTGATTAAATGCCTCAGCCACATCGGAAATCTCATCATTGCCTTTTGTCGATAGACTAAACTCAGTGCTGCCATGTGAAATTTGATTGGCCGCCTCCGTGAGTCTGCTGAGACGACTGGTTAAATAAGTCCCCAATAAAAATGAAAACAACGCCACTAACAGCATCTCGCCAATCGCAATAGAAGCACTCCAGATTCGGGCTTCTTCTATAGATTGGCTTAACCCTGTGGTATCAATCCCTAATTCAATTTTACCAAATACCTGACCGCCTTCTTCTATGGAGGCACTGATATCAAAAACACCATCGTTTACAGCAGAGACATCCTCATCTTCTATAAAAGCGCGTGTTAAAAGACGCTCGTCCCCAGCTTGAGTAAACACCTGACCTTCGGGTGTCAGCACTTTCACATAGACAATATCCGGGTTGGCCATCAACTCAGAGCTAAAGTCTTCTAACGAAGCAAGGTCATAAGAAATCACCGCGTCTTTAGTGGTTGTCGAAAACAAGGTCGCTGTAGTGGTCGCTCGCTTATATAAACCATCGTAGTTGGTTGACTCCAAATAATTCAATGTCATGGAAATCAACAACGCCAACAAAATCGCTTCGATAAAAGCGACGCCCAGTATGGTTTTTAACCTTAATGACATTTACTTCTCCCTTCCCTTGCGCGATTCAATAGAAAGGTTACTCAAGCATATAATCAAGCAACTTAATATCAAGGTCGCGAATGTCATCCCATCGATCGTTTGAAGCCGCTTCTAACCCTTTAAAATTAAGCACCTTAAGCAAAGCCATGGCCTCTGGCTCACCGTTCATTTGCATCATAACTTGAACAATTTTAGTCAGTTGCGCTTGAGGAACCCTAGGATGTGCGGCGATCGCATGAGACGTATAAGGCTTGGTTCGCCACAGTACTTTAAGCTGATCTCGCACCTCAGGAGACGTATTATTAAAGGTACGAATCACACCGCCCCCTGCCGGGAAAAAACCGCGAGCCACGTTTAAATACACCGAGTCATGAGAAGAAACATAAGAAGGCGTAAAAACAATGTTTTCCTGAGTCATTTGGGCTCGAGGTAAAATACTCGCCGCAAATGCCGCAGGAGAAGGAAAGGCCAAACGCGTATTTTGCAAATCCTCTAACGAACGAATAGCACTGTCTTTTCGCACCACGACAATGCCTCGTATTTGCTTATCTTTTTGCTTAGCAATGGCTTGATAACCTGGCTTTTGGTGAAACACCACATAGTGATAGGGGTTCATATAGGCCAGATCGTATTCCCCAGCTAACAAGCGCTTCTCAAACTCAGGAATATTTTTCGCCGTGGCAAACTGCAAAGTCACTCCCGCTTGCTCACTGATGTAACTCAGCACCGGAGACCACTTCGCTGCCAGCGTTTTCGCCGACTGTTGTGGCACCACACCAAAGGTCAAAGTTTGTGCGGCACATAGGGATGGCAATAGAAGTGCAACAAGTAACCATAAACGTGTCATCATTATGTTCTCCAAAGACATGACATTCCATTTGGGCAAGGAGCGAACAAATCCGGACATTCAACAACAGGCCTCTTCCAACACTTGCCTTGAAATGCCTTCCTTCTGATAAAACACACCCTCAGAAGACGTATCCGCACCCTCCCTAACTATAATAACTATAGAATTCATCTCAGAAACTTCATACAAAGTTCATACAAGATAACAAGAAATTACGCGATCATTTATCTTTAACAAAATATCGTAGGGTAAACAGAGACATGGGTAAGCCAGAGAGAACAAAAAAGACGTGGCATGCAGGCATTCAGTGGGGACAAAAGGAAACGAAAAACTCATTAGGCGGTATGACGAGTTAACGGGCTTAGAATCGGCTTCTAGGCTAACGAGTCATGACATGGAAAGAGTATCGGGAAATAATCGGTTTGAAAAATTGCTTGGAATGACAAGAATTAGGTGGCATCTCTACCAGCCGCACCTCGGCACACAAGTCCATCGCTGTGGCTGCTTCCTTCCGGACCTGACCAGATTAACGATTTATTGTTGCGAGGGGACCAGCAGAGACACCATAAAGGAGGCCTGTTGACCTTGGGGCGAGATTATACGCGGCCAATTTGAAATATCAACCGCATTCTTATGTATTTTCAAATAGTTAAAATGATTGGCCAAACTAATTTTTGGGCTCTCATCTTGCTCAATCCCCACCACCCTCACCTTTTACCACGGCTTTTCTTGATTCGGCTTTTTTCACCGGTCACATTTCCAACCGTAAACTCTGTTGCTAATGCCCTTTTCACCACTTGTCTTTATATCGACTAGGATATCGACAACGCCTAAGCAAGCAGCTCGAACAACCGACTCTATTTCTAAAGGCTTCGGGCTCGCCTATATCCGCCATGGTATTTAAGGTAAGATACGCGTCATCAGATTTGAGGAGTAGCAAGTTGAAGCTATTTGTAAAAAACCTAACTCACGTGGATTTTTCCTACTTTGATGCAGAACGCGGATTGTTAGGAGAAAGCTGGCAGACAGACATCGTGCTGACCGGCAAGCTGAATGACGAAAGCATGATTTGCGATTTCAGCATAGTGAAAAAGCAAATTAAAAAATGGCTAGACGACAACATAGATCACATGCTCGCCATTCCAACTGAGCACCCAAGCAGTCGGCTTATTGAGTTAGACAATGATCGTGTCTCTTTCCAGTTCGATCATGAAGACGGTCGACATTTCCAATGTGATGCACCATCACAAGCAATCTGCTCATTACCTTGTCAGCAAATTACCCCCTCTTTAGCGGCCGCTTGGGTAGAACAACAAATTCTAGACCTATTGCCGGCAGAATTAGAAGCCGTCAGTATTCGCTTTACGCCAGAGTCCATATCTGGCGCTCAGTATCAATATAGCCATGGTCTAAAGAAGCACGCCGGAAATTGCCAACGTATCGCTCATGGTCATCGATCCACCATTGAAATTTATCGTGATGGCAAAGCCGACGCCGCATTAGAGCAAGATTGGGCAAAACGCTGGCAAGACATTTATCTGGGCACACAAGAAGATTTGCAAAAAGTCGTCGACATTAACGGCCGCCCACACCATTATTTCAGCTACACCAGTCAACAAGGCTTATTTGAACTGACCATTGATAGCCAGCAAGTCTATATGTTGAATTGCGACACCACGGTAGAGTCCTTGTCAGCTCACGTAGCCTATGTATTAGCGCATGAACAGGTTGGCAGCCTCATTGAAGCACATGGTTTTGAAGGCATTGGTAAAGGTGCCATTTCTGAATATAAGGTAACGAAATGAGTTTAAAAGCGTATGAGAATTTGGCAAAAGGCGAGCAATTGCCACTGGAGACGGTGTTAGCCAATTTAAAAACAGACGATGCCGGGTTAGTTGCTGCCATTGCCCAGCAACACGATACGGGTGAAGTCTTGATGTTGGCTTACATGAATGAAAAATCGATTCGTGAAACGCTAGAAACAGGACAGGTTTGCTATTGGTCACGCTCTCGACAAACCTATTGGCGCAAAGGCGAAAGCTCAGGTCATCGCCAATCTCTGATTTCCATGTCCTTTGATTGCGACGGTGACTGCATCTTATTGCAAGTGGATCAAAAAGGCCCTGCTTGTCATACCAACCGCCGAGATTGTTTCTTTTTCAAAGTAGAAGGAAATCACGTCGTCATCGACTCAGCACCAGAAAAACAATCTTAAACCCCATCAGCTACATCGCACCGAAACTGGGCATGGAAACACATCTGAACCACTTCATGCCCACTTTTCAGTCATCCTTTTTTTAAAGCCATCTTCCTAAGTTCAAACCTTTTCAAATTCTTTTTGTTTACACACTCTTACAAGTCTTGCCTATCGCAACTCTACACGCAATAATAACGACCAATTATAAAAAAGCCTTTAAGTAAAAGGCTTCCCCCTCCATAGTCTCCAAAAAGGAGTATGAAGCACATTGAAAGTTAAACAGTATTTGTATCTAGATGTAACTGTAACTGGCATAAGGATTGCTCAACTCAAGACAAAGACAACTCAGGAGCAACTATGCTAAATTTGTCCGTACGCACCAAAATATTTTCACTTATTGCTCTCTTCTCTATAGTCATTATTGGCTTGAGTATTAGCTCGGCTCTGTCCAGTAAATCCGTTTCTTCCGAATTGCAAAGCCTCTCATCACAAAGCCTGCAACTGGTTAAGCATTTGGAAAAAAGCCGCCAACTTTTACTGCAACAATCAGTCGAATTTGAACGAGGTTATTTCCAAGTATCGATCGCCAAATCCATGGGCGGCTACGGTACTGAACTGATCGCCGAATCAGAAGAAAAATTCAAAGCTTATACAGATGAGCTACTGACCAGCATCGACAGCGTAAAAGGCATTCTGAACGAAATGCCAGAAAATGATGGCCTAACCAACCTATTAGAACAGATTGACCTATTAGAAGTGCAACAGGCGACCTTCTTGAAAGCCAGTACCGAGACCTATGGTTGGTGGATCAAACTTAAAACCCTACAAGCCAATAAAGCTCGACGGGTTGCTGACGCGAGCCTAGAAAGTGTTAATACTCAGATGGAAACCATCATCAGCGCCATCAACGAGTACAACCATCAAGTGGCAAACAATCAAAACAGCAAATTAGACCAAGCCATTTATGCAAGCGGCGGCGTGGCGGCGTTATTAATCATTATCGGTATCACCATCAGCTTGTTGATCGTCAATGGTATTTGTCGCCCTCTTATTAAAGCCGTCCGTCGTGCGGAAGGCATCGCATCAGGGGACTTATCGCAAGAACCAGTCAACAGCAAGCGTAAAGATGAGATCGGTATGCTAGAAGGCGCCATGGACAAATTGGTTGTCCAACTTAGCAGCATTCTTCATGATGTGGCTCACTCCAGCGACATGTTGACCAATGCCGCAAATGACCTGAATCGCATTACCGACGAATCCTCCACTATGGTGGACCGCCAGCAAGAAGAAACACATCTTATTTCACAAGCAGTGCAAGAGATTCAGGCGACAGCAGTGCACGTGTCAGAATCCACGACGGATGCCAGTAATGCCGCTCATACTGCCGAAACGGCAGCCAATGAAGGGGCGGATATTGTCACCAAAACCATCCACAGCATTCAAGAGTTGGCCGAAGAAATCGCCGATTCTTCCAAGACCATTAACGAATTACAAGTTAACACCAATGAAATCAGCAACATTCTAAACGTCATTTTAGGCATTGCTGAACAAACCAACCTGCTTGCTTTAAACGCGGCAATTGAAGCGGCACGAGCGGGTGAACAAGGTCGAGGCTTTGCGGTGGTAGCCGACGAAGTTCGTCATCTTGCGCAAAACACTCAGGATGCGACGCAACAGATTGAAAAAATGATCACCCTACTGCAATCAGGTACCTCATCAGCCGTTGCAGCGATGACGTCTAGCCATCAACGCTCGACGGACGCAGTAGAGCAAGTGAAACACGAAGAAGAATCACTGTTAAACATCAATCAGTCGGTGTCTAAGATTCGAGAAATGAACGACCGTATTTCAGCCACCGCAGAGGAACAAGCCTCTGTCACCGCAGAAGTAAACCGAAATGTATCGAACATCACCAGCATTACGGAAAAGACCACCAACTCAATTCATGCAATCAGTCAATCGGCTGGGCAACTGGCCGATTTAGCGAAACAACTATCGAACAAAATCAGTTACTTTAATGTCTAATCATTAAGATACCGACAAAGCAAAGGGAAACCCTTGGTTTCCCTTTTATCTTTCTCTAATTTTATGCTTCTTGTAGTCAGGAGAACAAAATGTGTCGTTGGATGGCCTATCAGGGTGACGTGGTATACCTTGAGTCATTGTTATTTGAACAAGAGCATTCACTCGTTCATCAAAGTTTGAGTGCGAAAAAATCTGAAGTCACTGTCAATGCAGATGGGTTTGGGCTTGGATGGTACGACGAACGCAGTGAACCAGGTTTGTACCATGAAATTTTACCCGCATGGAGCGACAGCAATTTAAAAAGCCTAGCAAGGCACATCAAGAGTGGCCTCTTTTTCGCCCATGTCCGCGCCTCGACAGGCACCGCCACCAGCCGCTCTAACTGCCATCCATTCAGCTATAAAAACTGGCTGTTTATGCACAATGGACAAGTTGGTGGTTATGAATCCATTCGCTATCAATTGGATCGACTGATTCCTGAATCTCTCTATGGCGAACGCCAAGGTGCGACTGACTCTGAAGTGATTTTCTTATTGATGATTGCCAATGGTTTGGAGCAAGATCCGGAACAAGCCATTGCCGATACCCTGGCACAAATTCTCGATCTAATGAAACAGAAAGACATTCAAGAACCCTTGAGATTTACGTCTGTGGTGTCTAACGGTGATGAAATGATCGCTGTGCGTTTTTCCAGTGACGAGCAAGCGCCCAGCCTTTATTGCAAAGCATTTGATACTCATATCGTCATTGGTTCAGAACCGTTAGAGCTCTCCAATCAAGGCTGGACATTAGTACCGGCAGGGCATCTTGCTAAAATCAAAGGCAATCAATATCAGATTCAAGCTCTACCCGACCTAATGAAATTGAGCGCTTAACGCGCTCAATTTCATTTCTGACATTCAATCCTTTTTAACGTCGCCTCTTAATGCTTGTCTTCACGATAAGCATAAGTGGCATCAAATCGGGATTGAATCCAATCACCCGCTAGAACTTTGTCATATTTAGCTGGCTTAGCGTCAGACTGACAGCTTGGCACACAACTCACTTCCGTCTCATAGTCTGGCTCAACAAAAAATGGGAAAGAATAACGATGTACATCCGGTAAAGAAGCGCGTACACGGTGAGCCGTTGACACATATTCGTCGTTTGTCCAGTGCTGCATTAAATCACCGATGTTCACCACAAGAGCATTCTCTATTGGCGTGGCATCCACCCACTCACCTTGACGATTTTTCACCTGCAAGCCACCGGTTTGATCTTGTAGCAACAAGGTCACACAACCATAATCCGTGTGCGCGCCAGCACCATTATCATGAGCCGCTTCAGGGCGTGGCGGATAATGAATCATCCGCATCACAGTGACATGATCGGTAAAACAACGAGTAAAAAAATCATCCTGTAAAGACAAGGCTTGGGCCATGGCGGTCAGCAATTTTTGTGCAACTTGGAAGGTCTCTACATAATACTCTTGCAGGACTTCCAAGGTCGCAGGATCACTCGGGTTTTGATTTGGTCCATACATGGTCGGGTATTTGGCAACCAATGGATGATCCGCCGGAAAATCCAATGCCATATCAAAGGTTTCTTTCCAGTCCGCATGCGTCACTTCATCGAGCTGTTCTTCGCCAATATTGCCATAACCTCGGTGATTAGGACTGTTTTTGATATCAATGGCATTTTTAACCTCTTGAGGCTGGTTAAAAAAGTGTTTTGCCTCACGCATCAACGCCTTCAGCAATGAAGCGGGTACGCCCGTATTGGTAAGATAGAAAAAGCCGATTTCTCGACAAGCTGTATCCAACGCCTTTACCTCAGGTAAACGCACTGAGTCGCTTTCATGGGTTAATTTGGCTAAATCTATGAGTGGAATGGACATTTAACGTCTCCTGTTACGGATTAAGTCCGTGAAGAAAGCTTCACTAATTTCGTATGTTTTGGGTTAAAACGCTTCAACCCTGCTTCGCCAAAATCAACAATAATCATCTGCCTATCGTCCTCTTCTTGTCGGACAATCACCCCTTGACCAAACTGATCATGGCGCACCTTGTCCCCCGGCTTAAGCTGCCCTTTCTCTACCATTTTATGACGGAAAGTGACTTCAGGTGAAGGCTGAACAAACGCCAAGTAGCGCTGAAAAACAGAGCCTTTTTCTGTGTCAATTACATCGCCATTACGCGCCTGATACCAGGCATCGCAAATCTGGCTAACCGCATGAGGCTGAGCCTCAAAAATAAAGCGGGATAATGACAAAGATTTTAAACCGGCTCGGGGAATGCTCCCCAGCTTCATTTGTTTGTTCTCTTCCGCACTTGGCGTTTCCAATAGTACCAGTTTCTGACGTGCTCGTGTCATGGCCACATAGAATAAACGCCGCTCAGCAGCCAATTCGTTCGCTGCTTGCTTGTCGATCGCACTCAAGTCTTCCTCATAATAGGGAAATCGACCTTCCTGCAACCCACACAAAAGTACTTGCCCAAACTCCAAGCCTTTGGATTTATGGATCGTCATCAGATGCACACCTTGTGCCACATCCGACTGATGTTCATTGAGGCTGGCAAGTTGTTGTAAAATGCTCGCCGCATCGCCGCCCACACCACGTACATACGCAATGAATGCCTCGCAGGTGGCGATTTTTTCCTGCGCTTGTATGTCTTTGCTACTGGTACTCTCGAAATAACGATAAATTCCCAATTTTTCCAGCGTATGCACCAAACCTTGTGCAGGATCCTTGCGATATGCACTCAAACTGCGCAACCAATCCGCTCTTTCATACAATTTTTTCGCACGCCAACCCTCACTCGCATCAGCCATATTCTCAACTATCTGCGGCAGTAAATGCGGCGACTGTTTCGCTTGCTGAATAAGCAGTCGTCGTTGCGCCACCGCGCCGCCTAAACTGGGCACGGTCAACAGGTATTCGACATCGTCTGGATGAAAAAAATGATTCGGTGTTTCCAAGCCCCCCGCCATGACGGCCAGATACGCCATCAACATGCGAATTTGACGGTTCTCTAATAAGGGCGAATCACCATGCAACTGATACGGCACGGCTTTGTGCATCAAAGCCAATTGCACTGGCACCATATCACTGTACAAACGCACCAAGACAGCGCAGTCGGTTAAGGCTTTACCCTCTTCGACCCAGGCTTTTAATTCCCCTAACAAGGCTTTACCTGTCTTCGGCGATTTCGCGAAAGACACCCGCGTCCGCTCACCCAGCCCCACCACTAAAGCCTCTGGATCGTTCTCACTGATCACACTAGATGCCATCAGCCCGATGGCATGACCAAAGCGAAAGCTGCTGCTCAAAGGAAAAGTCTTTACTTCGGTAAATTCCGCATCAAATTGACGGGCCATAATATCAGGGCTGGCACCACGCCATTCATAAATGCATTGCTGTACATCGCCAACAATCATCCACTGACAAGGCATTGGGTAAAGTCGTTTTAACAATTCATACTGACAAGGGTTAATATCTTGAAACTCGTCAATCAACAGATATTGAAAGTTCGGCACCAAGGCGCGCACACGCTGTAAATCTGGCTCGGATAAATCCCTCACCAATTGATAGGGATCACTCAATAAATCGGCAAAAAAACGTATAGTCTGGCGCTGACGCAGCCCTTCCAATTCCTCAAACAGAGCGACAAAAAAGCGCCGTTCCTTCGACCAACCCAGTTGTTCAAACACATCGCTAGCCGACAAGTTCGATGCCTTGACTTGATCAATAAACAGCAGCACATCTTCCAGCCACTCTTTCTCGTCCTGAAGGGTAATTTTTTCGCCGCGCTTTAATAAGCGCGACATCGCCTCTCGCAACAACTTAATTAAGCTAAAATCATCGGTTAGCAACTTTGCCGGCTCCAACCAAGCCTGTTGCTCTAAACGGCGACAAAAACGCATACCAAAGGCGTGAAAGGTCATCACACTGGGGGAGCGAATCCCTTGTGGCAGAAGGCGTTGAGCCAAGCGTTGAGAAAATTCTTCTTGAGCACTCTTATTAAACATAAACACGCCAATTTGCGACGCGTCTATGCCTTGCGATAATAAATACTCAATACGCGATATGAGTGTCGTGGTTTTACCCGCGCCAGCCACCGCAATGACCTTAGCAGGCTGTTGCAAATCATGATGGACAACGGCCAATTGCTCAGGCGTTAAAGAAAGAGCGGGAGCGGAAAGAATGGAATCGGTCAAAATAACGGGCCTAGTCTTCAAATAAATGACCGATTTCACGGTAAGCTAAGTGTTCTTTGCCAGCAATTTTCGCAATCGATTCACCACACATCACCAAACGGCGCTGCACTCGGGCAAAAAACACGCCGTTCGCACGAGACACTAATGGGTAATGCGACCCATCCACATCGTCATCCAGCAAGTTCACCACGTCACCGATCACTTCACCCGCTTCCACAGGTTCGCCAATGGCTTTGTGATAACAGACAATCCCAGCACAAGGGGCTTTGACCAAATCCATGGCATCCAATGGGTAATAGTTAACAGCCGACACATCGGGTTCAGCAACAACACCTTGCACTATGTCTCGATATATTAGGTAATCATACAAAGCCTGCGCATCTTGCTCCGCAAACTCGTGACTAATGTCATTTTCACCTCGCAATTCCACAGTCAAAGAGCGACAACCCCAGGGAATTAAATGCGCATAGTGGGCTTTCAACGAGCGCCAAACACTGACATTGGTTTCATCAAACGAAGCCGCACCGGTTTCCAATTCAGACAGACCCACAGTCGCGTTTAAAAGCCCTAACAAAGGCTTAAAATGGTCTTCAAATTCTTGCGGCACATAAGCATGCATACAGGCTTCACCAGAACAATGCAGATCAATCACTTCGTCCGCATCCATCGACAAAGCCAACAAGGTCTTTTTCATTCCTTGCAACTCCGTCATTTCAGGCAATAGCGCTAACTCTTCACGAATCGCCCGACGCACCACAGATACATTGACGTCTGTTTCAGAAGCCACATCGCCCTTAATGCGCTTCTCCACTTTTCCCCCTAGATTCGGCCAGTTACGATTAAAATTGCCACCACCATCGGAAAAAGCAAAACGCCCTGGAATATAACCGTGAAAATTCTGCGCCAAGCCAATGGGATTCGCCACAGGCACGATAATCACCTCACCTTTAATCAAGTCCGCCTGTTCGGCCTTCTTCAGTAAAGCAATCAGCTTATTCAACACTAAAAAACCAGGCCATTCATCCGCGTGAAGACCCGCTTGAAGATACACTTTAGGACGAGCGCCCGCCTCCCCAAAATGATGTGCTTTTAACACTCGCTGGGTACCAGGAGATGCGCTGGGTAAGACGTGAGAATAGATTTGGTAAGACATACAACCTCGAACTGGACTGAGCGCTAAAATGAAAATATGGGCTCAAAAATAAACTTGCCCATGGTACGCTAAATCGCCGTGTTAATAAAAACCAAATACTATAATGAAATCAGTGTAATAAATGGCTCATTGGTTACGTCTAAACGCTATTAACAAGTGAAACATGCTACATTGACCATAAAATTAGGAGCAAAGAGTGATCAAATCCATCCTAGCCGCCTCCATCAGCAGCGCTTTATTATTCACTTCCCCCATCACCAAAGCCGATTGGCAAGACACCTTACAAGCCGCTCAAGGTCAAACCGTCTATTTCAACGCTTGGGGTGGCGCAGACAACATCAACCAGTACATCCAATGGGCTGCGGAGCGCATTGAAGACAAATATCAAGTCACCTTAAAACAGGTGAAGTTAACCGATACTGCTGATGCCGTAAATCGTGTATTAGCCGAAAAAGCGGCGGGGCAAGACAAGCAAGGCTCTATCGACCTTATCTGGCTGAATGGCGAGAACTTTCGCGCGATGAAAGACAATCAACTCTTGTTTGGGCCCTTTAGCCAAGCCTTACCAAACTACCAAAACTATGTCGATGAAGATGCCCGTCAAAGTTTGACTCAGGATTTTGGCACTCAGGTAGACGGCATGGAATCCCCTTGGGGCATGGCACAAGTCATTTTCATGTACGACACTGCCACACTGTCAGCGCCGCCCAAATCCATGACTCAGCTATTGGCTTACGCACAGGCAAATCCAGGGCGAATTACCTACCCTGAACCCCCACAGTTCTTAGGTTCTACTTTTTTGAAGCAAGCGCTTTACGAATTATCCCCTCACCGTAAAGCCTTGTCACAACCCGTCGACAAAGTGGACGTCAACAAAGTCACCGCGCCACTTTGGGCCTACTTAGACCAACTGCACTCAGTGGCTTGGCGCAGCGGCCAAAACTTCCCTTCTGGCGCTGAGGAAATGATGCGTTTGCTCGACGACCAAGAAATCGACATTGCATTGAGTTTTGATATTTCCGCCGCATCGGTGCAAATTGACCAAGGCAACTTGCCCGATACGGTTCGCTCTTATGTATTCCAAGGTGGCACCATAGGCAACACTCATTTTTTAGCCATTCCTTATAACAGTAGCGCCACCGCTGGAGCGCAAGTTGTGGCCAATTTCTTACTGTCGCCAGAAGCTCAGATCCGCAAACAAACGCCAACTGTCTGGGGCGATCTAAGTGTCTTATCGTATGACAAACTCAGTGCAGCGGACCAACAAAAATTTGATGCTTTGCCTCGCGGCATCGCCACCCTATCTATCGAAGAGCTTGGGCAAACCCTACCAGAACCACACAGTAGCTGGGTGAGCGCGCTCGAAACCGAATGGCGCAAACGTTATGCGAATTAACCTCGCTCGTTTGTAAACGAATTGGCTTGTTGAGACATTCAGTTTCATAAACACGCCTTTTTTCAATTTTCTCTGGAATTTGACTGCTTTATGCCAACCAAATACCGCCAAATGACCACTGGGCTGATTTGCGCTTTATTACTTTTGCCCATTTTGGCGGGATTGGTTGGTACCTTACTGCCTGCCTTTCACTATTTTCCACCGCTTGGGGAAACCGAATTTTCTTTCACCCCGTGGCAAAACCTGTTCACCAACACAGAGTTTTTCGCCAGCTTAAAACTCACCCTGATCAGCGGCATTCTGGCCCCTGTTATGGCTCTTTGGCTGGCATTGGCGCTATTGGCTTGGGGCTATGAAAAACCGTTTTTTCGCCCCATTGAAAACCTTCTTGCGCCTATTTTGGCCATTCCTCATGCCGCCATAGCAATCGGCTTGGTATTTCTGCTAAGCCCATCTGGCTGGTTAGTACGCTTATTCAGCCCATGGCTGACCGATTTTGAACGACCACCAAATTGGATCAGTGTGCAAGACCCTTATGGACTCTCGCTCATTTTCGCCTTGGTCATCAAGGAAATGCCCTACTTGCTCTTCGTCATGTTAGCCAGCATGAAAAGCATTCAAGCCCGCGACAGCCTGCAAGCTTGTCAATCGTTAGGCTATGGTCGTTTTACCGCTTGGCGTAAGGTGTTGATCCCGCAGCTTTACCCCTTGATCCGTTTACCCCTATTTATCGTCATTAGCTTTAGCCTGACGGTGGTGGATTTGGCTTTGATCATTGGGCCAAACACCCCTTCTACCTTAGCCGTGACCTTGTTTCGCTGGTTTAACGACCCAGATTTAACGATGCGATTTAACGCCAGCGCGGGCGCCATCAGCTTAATGCTGGTGATTGTATTCGTGCTGGCCGGCTGGGAATTAAGTCATCGACTCTTAGCAACACTGACTCGTGCGGAGCGAAGCAACGGCAAACGACGAGGTTTATCCGATCAGCTGCTGTCCCTTGGCGCCATGTTGGCGTGCTTCAGTTTGCTGATTGGTCTGCTGGCTCTGGTCATATTGCCCATCTGGTCTCTGACCAAACGCTGGCGCTTTCCCGATGTGTTCCCCACCACATGGACATTGGATAATTTAGAGCGTGCTGCGCCGTTATTAATGGAATTGACCAACAACACATTGGCCATTGCACTGGTAAGTACATTACTGGCCAGTGTGATTAGCCTTATCATGTTAGAAATCAAACGCGTTAGTCATGGCTCATCACAGCAGCACTCTTCACAGCGACTTTCACTGCAAGCGTCAAACCCTCCATCGCATGCCTTTGACTGGCTCATCTATGTGCCGATTTTATTGCCGCAAATTGGCTTTTTATTTGGCCTGCATGTGCTGTTAATCCACCTAAACCTAAACGGTGATCTCATCGCCGTGATGATGCTGCACTTTTTATACGTGTTACCTTACGTCTACCTCACCTTAAAAAACCCGTATCTGGCTTACCATCAAGCCTATCTAGAACAAGCCAACCGACTCAAGCCCAATGTTTGGCGTAATTACCTGACGGTTAAACTGGCCATGCTTAAACCGGCCTTGTTCACGGCCTTTGCGATTGGTTTTTCGGTCAGTGTGGCGCAATACCTTCCCACTTTGATTGCTGGTGAAGGACGTTACAGCACCTTAACCACCGAAGCCGTAACACGGGCTGCATCCGGTGACAGAAAACAAGTGGGCAGCATGGCGTTGTTGCAAACCCTCTTTCCTATTTTCGTATTTTGGCTGGCGTTGGTGGTACCACCGCGCTGGACAAGATGGCGGCTGGCGTTTAAATCTCTCTTTATAAGGATGACTCGTGCTTAGCGTAAATCAGTTTTCATTAACCCTAGGTCAGCAACCTCTGATTCGGGATCTAAGTTTTCGAATCCTACCAGGGGAAGTCTTGTCGATCATGGGACCCAGTGGCATAGGAAAATCCAGCCTGTTGCACTTTTTAAGCGGCACCTTGAACACCTCTCTTAACGCCAGTGGTCAAGTGTATTTGGGCAAGCAGCCCCTTCAGGATTTACCAACCAACAAACGCAAGGTGGGACTGTTGCAACAAATGCCACTGCTGTTCCCTCACATGAGCATCATTGAGAATTTACTCTTCGCCATACCGGAATCTATGCCGAGCAAAACCCGTCAACGAAAGGCACAACAAGCATTAGAAAAGCTCGGCATTCCAGACAAAGCCAACGCCTTGCCATCAGAACTGTCTGGCGGACAGCAAGCTCGTGTCGCCTTACTTCGGACCTTATTAGCCGAACCTGCCTATCTGCTTTTGGATGAACCCTTTAGCAAACTCGACCCAGCCTTGCGCCGCGATGTCAGAGCCTTTGTGCTAGAGCAAATTCGCCAGTCAGATATTCCGGCCCTGTTGGTCACACATGATTCGGAAGATGCCAAAGCCATGCAAGGACAATGTTTGGACCTAGAACCCCTCAAAATGGAAAAGTAACATTGTTTACGCATTAAGGCCGTCATAGCGATGCGATAGTGAGATAAGCTAATAAACACAAGATTCACCCTAGATCCATCCGAAGGAGAACAGAATGAGCGCAGTGCTAAATCATACCGTCAACAATATTCAAGGCGAGCCAGTCGATCTATCCCGTTACCAGGGCAAAACACTCTTGCTGGTCAATGTGGCTTCAAAATGCGGTCTAACCCCTCAATACGAAGGCTTAGAAGCACTTTATAAAAAGTATCACGAACAAGGCTTTGAAATTTTAGGCTTCCCCGCCAATGACTTCGCAGGTCAAGAGCCCGGTTCCAATGAAGAAATTCAGCAATTTTGCAGTCTTACCTACGATGTCACCTTCCCTATGTTCAGCAAACTTGTCGTCACAGGCGAAGACAAGCACCCCTTATACCAAGATTTAATCAAGGCCGTCCCTGTCACACCACACCGTGAAGGAATGGAAAACATGCTTAAGCAATATGACATTGAGCCTACTGCTGCTCCAGAAGTGGTGTGGAATTTTGAAAAATTCCTCATCAGAAAAAATGGCGACATAACGCGTTTTGCACCGGATACCACGCCAGATAATGAAACATTGGTAAGCGCCATCGAAGCGGATTTATAGACCTTATATTCGACTAAAAGGGCCACAGTTGAGGCCATTGACATGGCGATATTTCATGAATGGAAGAGTGGTAGAAAACAACTTCTATAAGATCAATGTATAGACATTATTTTTCAAATAATCGAATCAATGCTTGATAACGCGCCAGCACATTTTCTAGACGAAAATCCGTTACTGAGGGCGGCTTTATGCGATGTTGAGCAAAAGACTGAATTAAATCGGCGGCACTGCTGGCCTCTTTTGTCAGGTCATCGAGATGACTTTGATACAAGCACTCCTCGCCAAATAATTCAGGATACACTTGGCGATTAGGCAAAATGGGAACACAACCTACCGCCACCGCTTCTAAGACAGACAGCCCTTGAAACTCATGTAAAGCAGTTGAAAGAAAGAGATCTGATGAGGCTAATATGGCAAAATATTGCTCTCGGCTTTCGGCGTAACCAAATTGAGTAATACGATGTGAAAACTGACGCTGAATGTTCGTAAACACCTCTGGCACAGACCGAAATTGTTCTCCCATGATGGCCATTTCATAGTCCAAACCCGTGGCTTCCAATGCTTGTAAAATGGCGAATAAGCGATCTGGGCCTTTATCAAATTCCCAGCGCGCTGACCAAGCTATTTTGAGCCTGCTAGCCCCCATTAGAGAATCCGCTTGCCCTTCTGTGCTAAACGGCTTTTCAATCAAACACTCAAGCGGCCATTCAATTGGAACGGGAATCACCTGTGAGTTAGCTTGTGTATTCGCCAACCAATCTGGTGACACGTAATCTGGCAGTTTCTTCAGCAGTGCCTTCGCTCCTTGAAAAAAAGACCTTTGATTAAACGCACTATTGAACACGCACAGATCCGCCGCCAAAGCGCTGTATAAGGTTACCATCTGCATCTCGATCAAACCTTGCTGGTTGTCACTCGCAGGATAAGCAAATTGATTTTCATGAAAATAGAGAATCCAAGGAATATTTTGCAAATCAGGGCAAAAAGCTTTCAGCCCAACGCAATCCGTCATTGAGGTTGCTATCACCAAGTCATAAGGCTTTTGCAATGTGTCCTTAAACTTGGGGTCAAACGCAAAACTCATGGCATTACCACGAATACGCCAAGCAAAGTGGCGAGCAGGCAAAGACATGTAACACCAATCATGCTGATCTAGGCCATTCATTAACGCCTTTGCCCACACTTTATGACTGCTTGCTTCATACGCACTGATGATTAATATTCGCACAACCCAACCATTTACTCTCTTTGTTAACAGAAGAAGCGCAACAAGACTGCGCGCTTTGAGTCTAGCCCAATGAAGGCTGGTCGCTTATCATGTAAGAAAGCAACAACGCCTCTAAGGACCAACATGATCATTCAGCGTCACGACCAAGATATTACCACGCCAACCGGTACAATGCGTTGCACCGTCTATCGCCCTCAAGCGGAAGGTCGCTTTCCTTGTGTCTTTTTTTATTCTGAAATTTTTCAACAAACTGCCCCGATCGCGCGTTCAGCGGCCATCATGGCTGGCCATGGCTTTGTCATCATCGTGCCGGAAGTGTTCCATGAACTGAACCCAATCGGTACTGTGCTGGGTTATGATGACGAAGGCAAAGACAAAGGCAACAATGACAAATTCACTAAGCCTCTGGAATCCTATGATTCAGACACAGTCGCCATGCTCACCTACTTTGAACAACAAGACTATTGTACTGGCCAATTTGGTAGCATGGGGGTGTGTTTAGGGGGGCATCTGGCGTATCGAGCCGCATTAAACCCTCGCATCCAAGCGGCTTTTTGCCTATACGCAACCGACATTCATTCCAACACCTTACCTTGCCAAGCAGGAAACGATTCTTTTACTCGTACTAAGGAAATTCAAGCGGAACTGGTGATGGTTTGGGGTAAACAAGATCCTCATGTGCCCACAGAAGGACGCCAGAAAATCTATCAACAACTGGTCGAAACAGATCGATTGTTTAGCTGGTATGAGGTCAATGGCCAACATGCTTTTATGCGAGATGAGGGAGATAGATACGATCCTGCGTTGGCCCTAGAATATTACGCAAAAGCCGTCGCGTTATTTCAACGCACCCTTAACAAAGCCGTTTAACGAGATAAGGCGAGCTTATTGCTCGCCGCGCCAACTTGGTGTTAAGGCACATTCCCCCAGCTCACCAGAGACCCACATTTCACCATCTTGGATGGTCACATTCAACTGCATCGAACGAGCACATATTTTGGCCAGTTCTAGGACTTGATGTTCTGGAAATTGCAGTACCCGTAAGTTATGAAAACGACTATTCTTACCTCGGTTTTGTTCCCACCAAATGTCTGATTTGTCATTGTAATTCACGACAACAACCTGCTGAGCGCGACCGCAGGCTTTGCGTAAACGTTTTTCATCTGGTTGCCCTAATTCGACCCAAAGTAAAATTTCATCGGAAAAATTCTTCTGCCAAAGGTCTGGCTCTTCTTCTGTGCTGATGCCCTTGGTAAAACTTAATTGCTCATCGCCCTCTTTTTCATCGGCCAACAAAGCAAAGGCAGCGAGACGAACCATCATGCGCTCTTCGGTCTCCGACGGATGCAATGCCAAAGTTAAGTCATACCCTTGATAGTGATGTCTATCCATATCAGACACTTGTACCGAGGCTTTATATACCGTTGCTTTAGTCGCCATAATTACTTCTCAAATATGAACAGGGGAAAATTGCGATGTATTGTACAGCAAAAAAGTTCGTCACACCTTTTATCGTGCAAAGATAAAATGCGTTATTTCAATATAATTGTTTGACATAAGACAAATAATGAGGCTCAATAAACGAGCTCAAAGAGCAAAATTACCTAAATGGACCAACAGATAAAAGGAGAAGCAAGATGACCACATTCATTCTGAATAATCACCGAACTTCTTCTATGGCAACTTGCAATAAACAAGTTCGATCAATCTCAATCTGTACGCGTTCAATGCCTGTGTAATTTTACCTCATTGACCGCGGAATTTACGCGGTCACCCCTTCTAAAACCTCGTAAGTTCCGCCTTAAATTTTATTATTTTGGAGAACACTTATGAGTATCATCGCTTTATTTAACGCCGCTAAAGACTATTTCGAAGCTCGTCGCACGAACCAAGTATTCCGTCATCTAGATGACCATTACTTAAAAGACATTGGCTTCTATCGCGATAATGGCCACATTCGCCCCATTAGCGGAGCAAGCCATGATGAAAATGAATTGCATCAGAAAAACATCATACCGCCGGGAGAACAACCGAGCGACAGCTAATAAGACCGTCGCATCAGAATGACCTGATGCGACGGTAAACATCAAGCCATGACGGCCGAAAACGCCTTTCCCTCAATGCAGCGAAAGGCGTTTTTATTGACGCGCTATTTCATGATCAATTAACAACTCAGTTTCACTCACCTCGCCCTTCGTTGCCAACGCCGTTAAGCGGATATACTTTGCTGGACACCTATGATGAATGTGCAGCCAGTTCCAGACATGAGATTGATTAACTCCTAATATTTTCGCTAATCCAGTTTGACTCCCTACTACTTCGACTGCTTTTGCTATCGCTGACATACTACCTCCTTATATACAACCTTTATTGTATCTAAAAACAACTTATACTGTTTGTCAAATACAGATAAAGTTGTAACTATCCTCGGATGAGCATTTCAAAACGCGTTAAAGAAAAACGGATGGAACTGGCACTAACTCAAGCAGAGTTAGCCAAACGTGTCGGTATTACTCAGCAGTCTTTACAGAAAATCGAAGATGGCCGAACCCAAAACCCACGCAAATTACTGTCCCTTGCCAAACAGCTTCGTTGTGATCCAGAGTGGCTTCTATCAGGTCATCTTGACGAAGTGCGTGAGGAAAGGAGCCGCTACAATAATCAGAACTCTACTAACAACATGCGCCCACTGTTAAGCCAAAATACTCTGTTTGGCCGACAAGATTCGACCGCAGATACCATGTTAGAAGCCCCACACAGCGCTTCATCGAAAGCATTTTGGTTCATGGTGATCGGCGACAGCATGAGCAGCATATCTGGTTTAAGCATCCCTGAAAACTATCTCATTTTAATCGAGCCAGAAGCCTCACCGAAGCATGGCGATCTGGTGCTGGCAAAATTAAACACTTCACAAGAAATCACCTTTAAACAACTGGTGATGGATGCTGGAAATCGCTATTTAAAACCACTTAATTCCAATTATCTCCCTGTTCAATTGAACTCTGATATGGAAATCATTGGTGTAGCGAAAGAGGCAAAACGACACCTTTGCTAAACAACAATAAGGATTAATCAAAATAAACAACAAAAACTGTTGACCGAAATACAGTTTTAACTGTATTTTTAACCAGTACTCATCAGTAAAGGAATATCATTATGCTAATAGTCACTCGACGTCCAGGTGAAACCATCAATATTGGCGACGATATGGAAGTTACCGTGCTCGGTGTACAGGGCAATTGTGTTAGGGTTGGGATCAAAGCACCACGTGAAATAAGCGTACATCGCCACGAAATTTATAAACGCATACAAGCCGACAAATCCAAAGCTTTGGACGCTAAAGACTAATCCACATTATCCGCAACATCCAAATAGGAAACTTGCTTTCTTTAAAACTTGGATCTAGCCTTAAAATGCCTGTTCATTTTTTTGTTCGGGCGAATTCAAAGTAAAAACACATTGCCGTTCCCGTTATTCATTTTTTTAAGGATTAAGATATGAAACACGAAGTAACGTTCAAAAACCTGCCTAACTGGCCAAAAAAACCATCCCTTTTCAATCAAGTCACCAACCACAAAGCCCTTATATGGCCAAAACTAGCCTCTTGGCCGAAACTAGCTACTTGGCCGAAACTAGCCACTTGGCCAAAACAAGCCTCTTGGCCAAAACAAGCCACTTGGCCGAAACAAGCTACTTGGCCGAAACAAGCTACTTGGCCAAAACTAGCTACTTGGCCAAAACTAGCCACATGGCCGAAACAAGCTACTTGGCCAAAACTAGCCTCTTGGCCGAAACTAGCCACTTGGCCAAAACAAGCCACTTGGCCAAAACAAGCCACATGGCCGAAACAAGCTACTTGGCCAAAATAAGCCTCTATGGAAGGAAGGTAAATAAATAACCACTCGTTTTACCCAGAGTTCAACCCACTTTTGGGTGGGTTGAACTCACCAACCCAAGCAAAGTTTCATCAAACATGCAGTCCATCCAACCCTCTAAAATATATTTATAATTCATTAAATTTCAAATACATACGTGTTTTGACGAAATAACAAAACGTTGCAATTTCCCTCATACAAAATACCTGACACTAACCTACAATCCACCCAAATCTTCAAAGCAAGGGGTGGGTTATGTTTCGCAGTGTTTTTGTATTTTTTATATTCTTTTCAGCTGGTGTGTCGGCTGGCTATTACGACGATACCGAAGGACTTGCAGGCGTCGCGTTAAAAACCAAACTCCACACCATCATAGATGGTCAGAAGGCCTTAAAATACACAAAGAGTGGCAATAACGATTGGTACGATGGGGTGAAAATGGATGTGTGGGAAGCACTGGTTTACACCGACTCAGCTTGTCCAGATGAAGCGCCAAAATGCGGTTTAGTCCAAATGCTGTACCTGGATGATGTAAGACGCATCGACCAGGCGAACAGAGGGAAAAGCAAAAACGACTCATGGGATCGTGAACACGTATGGCCAAAATCACGTGGTTTCAAAAAACAAAGCCAAGACGGATACACAGATTTGCACCACTTACGCCCTGCTGATCGCAACATAAACGGCGCACACAGCAACTATGGTTACGATGAAGGTGGCGAGCCAGTCTATGACAAACTGGCCGACGGCAGCCAAGTCTTATCTGGCGCCTACCTAGACAAAGCCAACGAATCCTTCGAGCCAACAGACAGAGCCAAAGGCCAAATCGCCCGCATGATCTTCTACATGGCAGTTCGCTATGAAAAAGGCGACAACGCCTCACCAGAGAACATGCCAGACTTAATCATATTAGACAGTAACGCAAAGCAAAGCGGACAACCCTCCATAGGCGACCTATGTACGCTGGTTAAGTGGCATGAAGAGTTTGCCGTAACAGACTTTGAGAAACGCCGAAATGATAGAGTAGAAGAACTACAAGGCAATCGAAATCCCTTTATCGATCACCCTGAGTTTGTAAAAGCGATATGGGCGAATGAGTGTCCATGAATCATTGAGAATGGGGCTAGGTGAAACATGTATAATTTTCATCTAGCTCCTCACCCCCCGAAGTTTTCAAACTAGCCAGTAAGGTCAATTCAGATAATTATTTAACCAGATTCCACGTAAATAAATATCAGCTCTCATATACACGCTATCATCACCATTATGTTTCTTACAAATAGGAATTATATAAACGTTATTACTACCATTAGGCATACGTTTCGCTACTTGCCCTAAAATAACATGACCACCTACTATTTTTTTTATCATGATCATTACATGGAAATGCATTGCCAGATGCCCAATTATGAGATGTACATTCATCTTCGAGCCCAAATTGCCTTTCCCAAAGCTCAATCCAAGGCTTGCTACCGGGAAGCTTTGGGTCTGGTGTAGAGCCGATAACATTAGCAATATGTTCATTTTTATTAAAAAACACGACTCCCCCCCAAGTAGACTCTATATGATTGGTCATTAAAGTGCCTTCGGGATATTCTTTCTCAGGATCATACACGCCTAAAAATGCTCCATCCTCACTATGCATATTCATCCATTTATGAGTGTCTTCAATAGTATCAAGTTGTGGAGGGGGCGTATGAATACGAACAATTTTACAAACTGACTTTGCAGCAGCAATGATTTTTTCATTAGCACTTCGTATTGTATTAGTTAGTAATGAGGGTAACCCTGGTGTGTATTGTAGAGAATAGTTCCAATTTGGATTCTTTCCGCAAGGAGCCAAGTCATTTTTATATGTATGCTGATAGCATATTTGGTTTGATTTTGCTGGTTTTGTTAACAAACAAGTAGACTTATCCGCGGCAACGAAATCATTTCCATATACCTCGAGCACATCTTCCGAAGAATTATAGGTATAAGTAAATCTAATTGCAGCTTCAAGTCTAGGTACGGCAAAATACTTCAAAGTACCTACCGTTTGATAAGAACTTGTATAGGTATGAGTTCCTTCTTTAAGGTCAATAGAAAGATTAATGCTTTCAGATTCAATTACTACTAAATGATTATAAGCGGAATTATATGATGGGGTTAATGGAACAGTTACATTTATTGTTGGCACAATACACTCCTTTTATATTAAAAAATCCTATAGATCTAGATTTATCAATAATAAATTTTTTTTAAAACTAGTTTGCCTTTATATAAAAGACAAGGGGAATTAACTGATTCATTACCCCGCCCATAGGTGAGCTTTAATTGTTTCAGTTTAAAAAGACTAAAAAGCAACCATAGTCGAAGCCTTTGACGCGGGTGATTTTGTCGTTAGACCTTTTTTAGCAAAAAAATTTTCTAAACCTCTCTTATTTCACCTATTTCGATACTCTTTTTAGATAGTACGCACGAGTGATAGAATGACAGGCTGATACAGTTTAAGAACTAGGAACGCACATTGAAGATTTTACCGGATGAGATGTTAGACCAACTAAGCGAATTGCTCGAAGGCTTTGAGCAAAATGCTGTCGAAAGTATGGTCTATGTAAAACGCACGCAAGGGTGGACGCCGGAGACGCTTGCTGCACGATTCTCAAACATTGAACCGGGGCTTCTAAAGCGTTATTTTCAACCTCGATATTCGACAGTCCGACCTCTTCACTTTATCGCAGCCTTTAGCTGGATAACCATGTTACCAATGACATCTTTCTACCGCGGCGCGAACATTAGTGAAGAGTTTCGTGGAATGGATCCATCTGCAGTTGAAGCTCTTATAAACATTGGCAGAATGCCGCATGAGCAGTTTGATGTTGTCCTTAAATGCATCTATCTCTATCTTGACGATGACGGCAAAACAACGCTAGATGAACTCGTAAAATCCTTACCTCTCCTGACGCACAAGATTGACACAGAATATGCCGCCCCAAAAATCATTGATTTAAAGACATTCGGTGACAGTTACTACCGCGCTTTAGCTAAATATGGAAAAGAGTTTCGTGCGGAGCATGACTTAAGTAAATTGACTATGGCGAAGGTTTTAGGCCTATCACCCTACAGTTACAGCGTATTAGAAGATGAAGACAACCCTCAGCCTCTATCCATACTTGTTGGGGCTCGCATGAAGCTTGGCTTCCAGCTCTCGGATCACTTTTCATTTACCCATCACATGGTTGAATATAATGAGTTTCATAAGTTTAGAGGAGAGCAACATGTCCGTGACATGCTGCTCGTTGAATCTTTGCGAAGACTTCCAAATAAACAAAAGCCCTACGTCATAGAAATCATAAAAGGCGTCGCCACGGCTTATGCTAACTCGCTAGCTGTTTAAACTCCTCCGTTGTTCTAATTTGATTTTTCGCTAAAGCGATAAGAGCTTGAGCTAACTTTTCAGGCTGTTGTAGGTGCAAAAGATGATCCGCGTCTTTTAGAACAACAAAGTGAGCATTCGGCAATTGATCAGCAAAGCTTTTCGTTATCTTAAGAGTTGCATAAGGATCATGCTCACCAACAATTACAACCGCTGGCATCGAGACCGCCGCTAAATTGGTAGGCTTGTGCGCTAACAGTCGTATACTATTTTCAATAAATGACGTGGCACGATAATCATCGTACTTTGCTACACTTCGAATCACCGAGCGCCTAATTACACCGTTTTTAGGAATGATATCTTTATCAACTGTCAGCACATTCACAAATGTATTAGCGAATGTCTTTCGGTCTCTTCTAGCGGCCGCAATCACGTCGATCGTTGCCATTCTAGCTGACTCAGGAATGCCAGGCACACCGCACGCGACAGATAAAGATTTAACGCCATTCCAAATATCACATAGCTCAACCCCTATTGCCGTACCATAAGAAACAGCAAAAATGTGTGCCTCTTCAACACCAAGGTACTGAATAAGACCTAACACCATTTCCGACTGCTCTCGGATAGTAACCGTTCCGGGGAGCACCGCATTCTCACCCGTACCCGGCGCCTCAATAACAATTATGTTCAAAGTACGTGCAAAAAATTTAGAAAAGAACTCAACCGTGGCGATTTCTTGTAAGGCTCCTAAGAGAAATACTCCGTAGTTATCAGAGCCTTCACAGTCATAAGTTGCGTAGCGATATTCGACGTTATTCAATATCAGTGTTTTTTCCATAAAAAAACCCCTAGATTTTAATGTTTATCTCATGTAGTTTTGATTTGTAACGATGATTCTCAAAAACCAGTGTTTTTTGTACAGATAAAGCCTACAGATTTATGGGCTATGGAACATGGAGATAAGGAATATGATCGACAATTACAGCATCAAAAACGACGCTCCCCACGGTGACGTTCTTAAGTATTCTCAGCAAGCTACAGCAGTCACTGTTTTACTCTCGATAGACACATTAGACGCCACCACTCCTAAAATACGCGATAACGCATTTTGTCTTCTAATGAAGCAACTTAAAAACCATGAGCAAACCATTGAGAGAATGCCAATTGCCTGACAAGTGCTCTTTTGTAAAGTACCTCTTAGAAAACAGAGGTGGCTGGATGTATCTAGTTTGATTGAAAATGTGCTTTGTGATCGTTTTCTTATCCGTTTGAGCACCTGTAATCAAACTTTCGTTTTGCGTTTAAAGTTACTGCCTTTTGATCACTAAAAGTGATAATTTCGTATTTCACTTTTAGCCTACTAGGAAGGGCTTCTACAAAGTAAAAGGACGAATTATGGAAAACTTGAACCTGCTAGAACTTCTCGAAGCGATCGAACACATCACACTAAATGACATCTCTCAACTTCCTGAAGATTGTCAGCACTTAATCGTTGAATATATCGAGCAGTTACAAGACCAGCTTAAGCCATTGCAACTAAAGCCTAAAATCCAACTACAATGAATTTGACAGTCTTAGCGATCCTTATCTCAAATAGAAAATAGAAACTGCCATTTTTAGCCAGATGAAAATTAAAAACTATTTTGTATCTGGCCCCAAACTATCAAATCAAAAAAGCCCACTTTCATGGGCTTTTTTGTGCTTATCGCTTAGGGGTCAACGAAGTTACGTTGGGCAATAGCTTTAATTAGGTGCATCCTTTTGACAAACTTGTTAACTGCTGCCTGCGCTATAAGTGACTTTTATCTTTTTCAAGAATCCCAAGCTAGTTTCAGCTTTATATTCTGAACCTGTCAATCTTCTCTCAATTCTAAGTTCTGTGTCCGAAGCCCATTTAATGCTAGGAGAGACATCTTTTGGGTGCCCATCGATAATGTATATATTGCCACTTTCATTTTCCAGTTCGTCGTCAGATTCAATTATTGAAATCTGAGTACTAAAACCTGTCGTAGCCCCACAATCTCTTTGGAACACAACAACTTTATGCTTTTCATTGGGCGATAGCACCTCAGAATAGATCTCGTTGCCGCACATGCCGCTGGTTCCATAAATGAATAGGCCTGCGATTGCTAGTGGAACGCCAACAACCACGGCTGCCAAGGAAATTGCGACTTTCTTCCAAATTTTCACAGGCAGTTAACGCCCACATAAAAGACGAGCGGTAGCGAGTCCAGCCAACATTTTGGTGGGCAGTTTTTAATGTGCTTGTTATACGTTGGTGAGTACAAAATCAATCTCCTTTGCTTTGAATTTTAAAGGACCAGCAAATTCAATCTCAAAATAATAATCGCCAAGCTTTGTGAATTTAAACTCTTCAATGTGACCATAGTCTTTTTCACCAGATGCGTCAGTAGCTGCTCTATCGGACTTTAGCTCATGATACCCTTCAAGTGATGAAACCCCTTTAAACTGTAGCTTTCCTTTTTTGTAGCAAGCCCACATTTCTGGAGTTGGTTTTGTGTAAACCTCATGGTTAGGCAGTAGTACAGCATCAATCTTGATAGATAGAGTACCATCAGCACGCTCCCAGCCGAGAACATACGATTCCCAAAGATCAATATTCTTTAGTTTGGATATTTTTTCTGCACTATGATTTAACATTTTTTATGTATAACTCCCACATAAAAAGTGGCAATTAAAGGGGTCTGCCCCCTTTAATTGCTTATATTTTGCCCAACAACCTTCAATCTCCTTGGGTACGCCCATTTTACCGATGCTCGCTAAATAAAAGGGTTCGTCTTCACAGCCGGTGAGCAACAGCAAGCTGGTTAGCAGCAATAATAAAAGCTTATTCATTGTCGTACACTTCCCAATATTCAACCTTATCAGTTCTCTTCATACGGCGAATCGGGAAACGGCGTCGCGGAGGATTCTCCCATGCCATCGAATAAAACAACTAAATCTGTTACTTGGCGAGGTGATTTTTGCACCCAATTATTTGGGTCGCTGTCTTTTTTAGGTGAGCAATCTGCATATAAGTCGACACATACTAAAGTATAAAGTAGCTTGATGTTTTGACCCTCAACTAACACTTGCATAGAGCCATCTTTACGATCAAAGTTCTGGTAATAGTCTTGCAATGTACGAATTTTCAGCTCTGCTAAGTCACTGTCGATGGCGGCGGAAATTCGGTAATAGTATTGAAACCCTCCTTCTGGGTATTTTTTTGCCCAATAACCTTCAATCTGATTGGGCACGCCCATTTTACCGATGCTGGCACTGGCGCCTGGGTATCCATTGACGGCACCGTAACCAAAGCCACCACCGCCGCCCAATACATCATATACACTGATGTTTCGCATACTATACGGGCCGTCTAGACTGCCCCCATTACCGATGCTGGCCACATAAAAGGGTTCGTCTTCACAGCCTGTGAGCAACAGCAAGCTGGTCAGGAGCAATAATAAAAGCTTATTCATTGTCGTACACTTCCCTGTTCGGTGTGTTTAATGGGGTGTTCGGTTGGTCATGTTTAAACTCAGCTTGGTTGGCGATGCCATTGACACGGTCTTCTATAAAGTCGCTGCAACCGGGGTGAATGACCTTGTCGTGGGAACGATGCACGCAGTGCTCTGGAAGCTCAGCCTGCCAATCACTAGCGCTAATGTCTCCTAAGGGCAAATCTGCAAGAGCAGGCCATAAGGCCGTTTGAGTTGGGCTATCTTTATAGTCTTTTGGCAGGTTATAGTCGTCACCATCCCACTCAACTCCAAAGCGTTCCGCTTGTTGCTTCATGCGCTCTTGCGCCAAACCGGCTAAGCTGGCGTCGATGGGCTGTAAGCGATAAAAGTACAAAACACCGTCTTCAAAAGTGACTTTACCATGTTGGCCGTAGGTGTATTGGCATTCCTCGTTCCATTCATCTTGATGGCGTTGCTGCGCGTTATAAAAGGCTTGATCAAAATCCACCAAGCGGCCTTGATAAGCCAAGTCTTCTCTTTGCTGCTGATAGGAGACAACCTTGACCAGTTCATGATTGTAGGTGCTTTGGGTGGGAGCGCCATAGCGTTCCGGCAGTCCTTGTTTGGCGTATTGTTCAACAAAAGGGTAACCGCCGCCCACATCGGTGTGAGCACCGGGGAAGACTTCTTCGTAAAAGTTCGCGGGTAATTGCCCTTGGGTTTTAAGAGAGCTGAGTGGGAAGTTAATTCGATACTCATGATGAGCACAGATTTGTACCGCACGTCCCACGTCTTGTGGTCTTAACGTCAATTGAAACTGACCATTGTCTTCGTTGCCAGGCCAATAGAAGGAGCCCACCGTGTCAAACAGGCCAACAAATCGTACGCTGGCGTTACGTTTTTCGTCTGCGTAATAGCCATTATTATTCTCGTGATATTCGTCATGGTCCACGCCACCGAGCAGGTTTGGGTGCATGCGGCCCATGGCGTTTAAATGCGCTCTGTCGGCGGGGGCGTGATGTGCTTTGCTGTAGTCTGGCAAACCTTCTGTCATGAGAGCATTAATGAAGTGGCGTGCTAAGGCGGCCCCACGACTAAAGCCAAATACGTCGAAGGCAATGTGAGTAATGGTTTGATAGTCAGTTCCTAATAAACTGATGATTCTGTTTAGCTCTTTAATGAGGATCTGCCATTTTTTATTGGCACCGTTGTCATCATACAGGCCAGTGGCGGCAGAAGGATTGGTTTCATCTTCGCCCAAATCAATGAGGGTTGGCTGTTGCCAAGCGTCGTCTACAGTGCCCACGCCTGATACATAAATTTTTGCTGATTCGGCCGTTTTTTCTGGATAAGCTTCAAACAACCTTGCGATGTTGGTACGGGATTTGTCCCCATGATCTTCCTTATAGGCGTCGTTTTTGTTGTTCTGCCCTGTACCATCGAAAAACACCCCGATGCGCAGGATGCGTTCAGGTTGAATGTTGACCAGTGGCAAGCCTTTGCTCAAAAAGTGTTTCTTGAGGGGGCGTATGGGTCTGTGACGTGCTGAATTGAGCTCGTCTTTGCCTTGCCCGTATTGATAGTGGCTGTTGTTCGGGTTGTTATAGGTGCTAGGCGCTTCCGGTGGGTACTCGTAGTGAGGCCACTGCTTTTTCGGGGCCGAGGTGGTTGGGATGTTCAGTACATCGCCTGTTTTTAACAGACTGGGATTGTCTTGGTAAGCTGGATTATGGTCTAGCAGCGCTTTGGCGGAGACGCCATATTGTAGGGCTATCTCGGGCCAAGATTGTCGCTGCGAGGAGGACGAAGAGACCGTTACGGTATGGGTTGTCGTGAGTGGTTCATCGGCTTTCGTGTCATTAGGTGTTTCTCGTGCCAAGGTCGCGCTCTGCGTGACGGCTAAGATGGCTTCTATGTCAAGATGAACCCCGTGTTGCTCTAGCCAATCGTAAGATAATTGGTCGAGCTCTTCCTGAGTAAAGGGAGTGGATCGATATACCAAGTGCTGATCGGTGACGACTTGCCCATTTATTTTCCAATACACTAGGAGCGCTAAGTTGACATGATGGTACGGCGTATTGTCAGGAAGCGCAGGCAATGGACTAAAGCCCATGTCTCCCTGTTCTTCTGTCCACTGGTAAGCTTGAATAAGACGCGTGTCTTGAAAATGGTAAAGGTAGCCCGTTGCGGTGATGCCTAAGCGTTCACCGTATTGCACCACAGGCATGATGGGAACAAAGGCGTCTTTTACTGTTCCTGAACCCAGTGGCACCATGTTGACGTCTTTTAACGACAGACCAAGGCGTTTTTCCGCCACCGAGAAAGTGAGGTTGCGCGGTGCGTCAGAGTCTGTTTTTAGGCTGTATTTGCTGCCCATTTCAGTAGGGCTGGCGTTCCAGTTTTGCTGAGATTTTTTCCCTGCTTGATCAACAAGACTGACACTGAAACCGATAGGGTCCTGCGGCATTTGGTTTGAGAAAGCGATTTCTATGTTGTACTCATGGGTGAGCGATTTTGTTGTTGTGGTTTGCTTATCTGAGACAACAGGTTCTGGCGTGTAATTGGGCTCAATGGCAGGATGAAGGCTGCCAGTGGAAGTCGCCGATGTAGCAGAATGGCTCTGTCCAATCATGTTGATGCGTTGTGTTAGCGCAGCTAAGGTGGTGTCGGTGAAAGCAGACTGGGCCTTGGGGTTGATTTGCCAGCCAGAAGGATGTTCTTGTGTGTCTGTGCTGCGCAGGAGCAAGGGGGTAATGGGCGAATCTGTGGTCAGCACCCATTCCCCTGAGGCGACTTTTTCCAAAAAATCCGCCGCCTTGATTCCCTTAGGAAGAATGGTTTTGAGACTGTTTTGATCTACTTGCGATAAGTTGCCTTCAACGGAAGAAAACTCTATTTCCATTAAGCTGTCTAGCTTAACGAGACGGTATGCCATCGACATTTCCTTGTCATTTTACAATTTAAAAGCGGGGATTTTAGTTGGTGTGATTCCGTGATGCAAATAAATAACACCCTCGTACTTATGATGAGTGAAGGTGCACTCATTTCTGACTAGATTGGTAATTTTAAATAAATGGACTACCCAGAGTTTGCTAGACACTAATTGCTTCCAAAATACTTTTACTTACCATCAGCACTTCCCTTTTAAAGTAAGCTGCTGATGATATCGTGATCAATTGATACTAAATACTTTTTTATCCTCTTCCAATAACAATCCCTCAAACCACTTCACTAGCCACCACAACACACCTGTACCCTGCTTTACTGTCGCCCCGTGCGGTGACTTTGCCGATGGACCAGTTGCCTTTCATTTCCGCTGGGAAGGTGTGGTTTAGCAATTAAAATTAAAGGGGACTGACCCCTTTATTTGCTTTATTTGCTTTATTTGCTTTATTTGCTTTATTTGCTTTATTTGCTTTATTTTTTAGCTCATCGGATTTTGACCGCCACCGCGACCCAACCGCCTTCACTCATGTGCTGCAAACCCTCGTATGGCGAGCCTTCGCTCAGCGAAAACACAAAACCACCGAGCGACATCATTTGGCGCATGGGATTCCTCATTTTGTGGGGATTAGAAACGAAAAAGCCCATCAGGGATGGGCTTGGGGGTTGAGAGGTTCAGGGTTGTTTTTGTCTGATCCTTAACTATTATTTTCGTGTACAAAAACCATCATATGTTTTGCCACCATATGTCTGCTCATATGTGAACATATCTGAACTAGACATCTTAATAGAGAGAGTAATTGACTCGTCTTGAGGAGGTGGTTTAGACAATGCGTTATAAATTACTTTGTCCATCAACCTTACTTTTTCTTCTTGTTTTTCCGCTTTAATCTTTTCCCATAACGGTGAATTCTTAAATTCTTTATGCATTATTTTTCCTTGTGTCAAAAAAAGATAAGATAGTTTGTTATCAGCGAGCACCCAAGAACCCGTTAAATAACGGGTATATGAGAAAAGTGTATGCTCAGGATCGTCCATGATTGGATAATAAGTATCTGAAAGATCGGTAAAAAAACCATCGCTCTTAATATTTATACTGTCAAAAGTCCTAAGATCAAGATTTGAATATGTGGTCAAACACCCCCATTCCCCAACTAACTGCTCGCTCGTCATATTCTTAGTCTTTTCTACCTTAGCATTCGTTTTTTGATTCGTTGTCGAACACCCTGAGATCATAGCAGCACCAATTACAGCCAATAAAAAAGCGTTTCTCATACTTAACTCCGTGATAATAAATCCGAAAAATCTTAATAAAACATTAACAATAAAAATCTAGCTTAATTAAGCTGTTAGCCTCAACTTATCTTTTTACCTCAATAAAAACAACAACTAAAGCCCACATCGGGGCTTTAGTTGCTTATCACTTAGAAGTCTACAAAGTTACGTTGGGCGTAGTCTTTGACGCGGGTGATGTTGTCGTTTACCCAGTCGGGTTGCCCTTGATAGAAAGAAAGCTGGGCGATTTGTTTTTACTTACTTCTTCAAGTAAAGGTCGGATGGCTTGTATCATGTCGGTGACTTCACTCGCAGGTAGGACGACTGGGTTGCTGGTGAGTTTCATGGACGACACTATGTTGTTGAGCAGTTGCTTTCCTTGGAGGGAATAGCTATCGGTTTCTGCGACCGCTGCTCTGTCAGTGGTCGCGGGAAGGTGTTTTTGCTCGTGGCGCTGTTTGAAGTTTAGACGCTATTTTTTATCTGACCCCAAATTTATTGGGGGAAATAGCAGAGCAACCACCAAAACCCTTGGTATTATTGGGTTTGAGAGGTGGTTGTCCTGTTAAGCTTTATTAGGGAATTCCAAATTTTGTTTTATCTCCTCCAAAATATCATGATATATTTTTCGTCAGTCTATTATTTATAATTGGTATTTGTACTTTAGTAAGAAGTAGCATTTAAACTTCTAGTAGTTGGTTTTATATGTATGTACTTTGCGATACCACACTTGTTATCTAAATTTAAGACTATTTAGAAAAATCTAGAAATATAGATTTATAATTAAAATTACGTTGGAGAGTAAGTTGAACAAGGTTGTTTATGTTAATGCATTTTTTAAACCTGTAGGAAAAGACGTTACTGTTAAAGTTCCGACAGGCGAGAAAAAAAAGGGCTTCTTTGGCGGCGAAAAGGAAGTAGTAACCAGAGAAACCCAATGGAAACAAACTGGGTGGTCTGATAATGAAATAGATGGACAGCGACTTGCTAATGACATGAATTCAGCAATTGAACAACTTAACAAAGAAGGTTATGAGGTTGTTACCATAGAATCGATTATATCGGGAGCATATAGTTATAAATGGGACAATTATAGTAGAGCAGCGGTTAACAGTGGTGGTGCTAGTACTTGTTATAGCTATGGGTATGGGTACAGCTATACTGAAGGTGTAACTATTATAGCCAAAAAAATGACCTAATGAGTTTTGAAAATGCCCTTTTTATAAGCTAGTAAATCCGCTAAACCAAGGGGCTTTTGCCCCTTGTTCTTCCCTGTTCTACCCTTCCCCGAAGTGTCTTCCTGTGACGTTTTTGATGCGTTCGATGGTTTGGTCGACCCATGCGGGGCTGGTTTGGATTTTGGCGAGTTGTTGTTGGTAGTTACGGATGGTTTGGACCATGTCCATGATGTCGGTGGCGGAGACGACGGCGATGCTTTCGGAAATGCCTAGGAATTTGGCCACGTCATTAATGAGTTTGAGTTTTTCATAGTCTTTGATGGGGTTAGGTAGGCTTTGTTGGGAGGGTTCTGGCGGTTGTTCTGTTTGGGCTTGGTCGAAGGCGCGGATGACTTCTAAGTTGAACTTGGGGCTGATCCACATGGCATAAGCGTAAACCAGTTCTTTGCAGACATAGGTACCGCCATTTCTCCCCTGAGTTTTATTAACCGCTAAATTCCTCAGATCTGAGGAGTTTTCAATTTCAGCAATTAATTCTTGGGTGGTTTCTAATCGCAAAAAGTTTGCTGGCTGATGCTTCTTACTTGCGCCAGATACTTTATGAAGATCATTAAGGGAATACAGTCCGTCGAGTGTACGGATGTCTTTTGAAGCAATCATTAAGTGAGCCATCTATGGCCTCCTGTTGTCATCATTGACCACCATAACAAAGGTCTCAATCTCAATTAAGGTGGTGGATCTAAGTTCAGGTTGAGACTACCGCCAACAGGTAACGGCCAACACGAATGCTGCCCAAACAAAGACCCACCATAACAGGCGAATCTCGGCCACAAAAAAACACGCGGAGCGTGTTCTAGGCCGCTGTTGTAAAACGGGGTCTCAATCCCGACACTGGATTTTGCCAGTGCAGGGAAATAGTAGATCAGGAAGGCTGGGAGGTCAACTGACTAACAAAAGTTCACAATTCAGGTAAAGAAAATGTCAGCAAGGGGCTGACAAAGTGTGACAGGTCACATAGTATCGAATTAACAATTTAACCAATGACAATTTCGCGACAACCAAGGAAGGTGGAGCAATGTTAACCTCTCCTTCTCTTAGCTTGTCTGCATACTAACAGAGAAAATTTATGCAGTTTTTGAGCCCTATTATTGATCGTATTATTATTCATCAGATTTACAAAAAAGATAAAGACAAACAAACTAAGAAACTTCCATTTCAAAATACTGACTTTACAAATTTCGAAGCCTCAGCATTAGATAACTTTAGAAGTCGTTATGACGAAGCTATTGGTGGTAATAGTAAGGCAGTAGAGATGTTAATTGATACCAATGACCCAAACCATCTGATCAATATCGTTAAAAAATCAATCACTGATACCGATTCAGACTTCATTAATAGTTCATTTGAAATAACAAAAAAACTTGATAGAGCTCAAAAAAAAGCATCTGAATCTGGAGGAATAATAGTTATATTTACCGGTAAATGTAATTACCCTAGAAGAGATTTTTTAGGAATCATTAAAGCAGAAATACACAGCGGATATGAAAAAATAGAAGACCCATTAACAAAAGAAATATCACTGAAATTTTTACAGGAGGTGCTACTAACGCCCGGCACCAAACTTTATAAAAGTGCAGCATTTTTAAAAAAACCAAATTATAATGAAAAAGAAATGGATCCTAATAAAAATTGGGAGGTTTGGGTTTCCGATCAACAAGTTTCAGGTGCTAACGGAAAAGTTTCATCAGATTATTTTTTGAAAGACTTTTTAGGCTTTGTTTATCCAGATACTGCAGCTAGAAAAACAATGCAATTTTATAATCAGGGTATGAACTTTATAAAGTCTGCAAATATTGATAATGAAAAAAGAAATGACTACCTTAATGCCTTGACTACATATTTAAAAGTTGATCAATCAAACATAGTTAGCCCCGTAGATTTTTCAGAGAAATATCTAGAAAATAAAGATAAAAAAGAATTTCTTGATTTTTTAGATAAAAACGAAATCAAAAGAAGCAATTTTTTAAAAGACATATCAGAAATAAAAACCAAACTGAAATATAGAAAGCTGTCATTCAAAAATAGCATTAGCGTTATAGGCGAGCCAGAAGAATTTAAAAACAACGTTACATTTACAACAATCGAAGGGGATCCAGATAAAAACGGAAACATCCCGAAATGGACTAAAATCATTATAAAAGATGAACTAAAGAGTCAAGAATGAATGAAGAAGAATTTATAAAGCGTTGGAATGAAGAAATAGATCGATATAAGGCTTGGGGGGATTTTGTAAAAAATGAAATCCTTAAAACTCTTACTGACCAAGGTAAAAATATAAATAGTTTTTTGAAAGTTCCAGCATCATGTCGAATTAAAGAAGAGGCATCGCTAATAGATAAAGCATTTTACCGCGGCAACAAGAGTTATGATGACCCTTATAACCAAATAGAGGACAAAGTTGGCATACGATTCATAACCCTTCTTCTAGAAGATGTTAAAGAAATTTGCACCATTATTGAGGAGAGCCAATCTTGGACCATTGGCTCAAGTAGAGATTTTCATGAAGAAAGAAATAAATCTCCTCTAATTTTTGATTATCAGTCAATGCACTATGTTTTAAGACCAACGGGAGATTTTTTGATAAATGATATAGAAGTACAGGTAGATACACCTTGTGAAGTTCAGGTACGAACTCTACTTCAGCATGCCTATGCAGAATTAACTCACGATGCACTCTATAAGATAGAAAAAAAAGAAGACATAGATCCAAATATTCATAGAAAAGTAGCAAGGAGCATGGCTCTAATTGAAACAACTGATGAATATTTTGGTGCCGTAAACAATGAAATAAACATAAGTAAATTTGAAAAATATAATATAAAATCCTATTTGGATAATCTTTATTATGTATTGATTGAGGTCCCACCCATCTTTGAAAAGTCTTCCATTATAATTTGGAATTCTTATAACCATATAATAGATGAGAACTTAGCGATGAAAATTGAAACTTTTTTTCAAAAAGAAACAATGTATATTGAACTAATAAAAGATAAAGCCAATACAAAACCTATTTTTCGACAAAGCATCATATTTTTCTTAATCTGGTTATCAGCTAAATTCCCTGAAGAAATAGAAAATGAGTGGCCAATTTCATTCGATGTAATTAAAGATATTCAACGAGAAAGTGGTTTAAGTTATTTTAGAGATTAGTTAAAATCAATCATTTTACTCCCTTATCTTTTCATTTTTAATAATATCCCTCCATTCTTGGCCATCTTTATCCCATATTTCTTGATACTTTAAAAAAAAGCTATCAATTTTTTTATTCATATTATCAGAATTAGAATTTTCATCCACTTTGTAATAATCAAATTCATTTTTAAGTTGATACAAAGCTAACAAAGTTATTTTTTGTCTAATCCATAGCTTTCTATAGTCAAATATAACATTCCAACCACTTAACAGTGTGAGCAATGCTCCAAAAATTAATGCTAAATTTTTTTGAATCCTGACAAGGTCTTCATCTACATCAACTCCAAGTGTTAACGTAATTAAAGCCCCTAACATAATAATTAACGCATTAATGATACTGGCTTTAGTTTTATTCCACTTTGCTTTAGCCTTTATAGTTTTTATGCTTCCATTGATACTTTTATCTAGAAAACCAATCCTTGAACCTTCTGACATCAGATAACCTTTATAACTTTTTTAAATTGATGCTTATCTTTGATTTAAGCTTTTGAATTGTCAATCATTTTTTTTCCCACTCCCCCAACGCTTTGCGCATCTGTTCTCTCGAATGGGTGTGCATGTAGCGCTTGTCCAGTCCGTCCCGTTCGTGGTTGAGCAGCATTTCCCACTTATCTAAATAGGAAAGTCCAATCGATGCCCATGTCTTGCCAGCAGTCGCGGGCCAGTTTGCGTATATCGTGGCTGGAGAATTTGATGCCTAAGTCATCAGTCAGGCTTTGGTAACAGCGCTCTATGATCATGCACTCATTACCATTTTAAAAGACTTTACCAACTCTTTTCTCACCGCTCACACCAGAAAGAAAATTTCAATTCCACACTTTATGCAAGGCTCCCCATATCACAATCCTGTAATTTTATGACATAATAACGACACTCATTTATTGCTGTCTTTTGGGGCAATGCCCCATAAGTCACCACTTTTACTTTTTACGATCATTTAAATGCAAGCAGACACTTTGAATACCATTGACGCTAAGTCAGATAACACAAGCGATACACTAGACCGACGCTTCTCCGTCGCACCCATGATGGATTGGACTACGTCTGATTATCGGGTGTTTGCGCGTACCTTGACGAAGAACACTTTGCTTTATACTGAAATGGTGACATCGGGTGCTTTATTACAAGGCAATAATCCAGCGCGTTTTTTGCATTACGATGAATGCGAGCACCCTATTGCCTTGCAATTAGGCGGCTCCAACGCTAAAGATTTAGGTCAATGCGCGGCCATGGCGGAAAAGTGTGGCTACGACGAGGTCAATTTGAACGTGGGTTGCCCGAGTGATCGCGTGCAAAACAGTTTGATTGGTGCCTGTTTGATGGCCCATCCTGACAAGGTCAAAGACGCGATGAAGGCAATGCAGGATTCCTGCAACATTCCTGTGACGCTTAAGCATCGTATTGGTTTGGATGAACAACAAGATTACAGTGTGGTTCGTGATTTTGTTGGCGAGGTCTCCACCACAGGAGTCAAGACCTTTATTGTGCATGCGCGTAATGCCATTTTGCAGGGCTTGAGCCCAAAAGAAAATCGTGAAATTCCGCCGCTTAAGTACCATTATGTTCATCAGTTAAAAGAAGATTTCCCAGACCTTGAAATCATCATTAACGGCGGCATTAAAACCATAGAGGAATGCCAAGCCCATCTGCTAAAAGTAGACGGTGTGATGATTGGCCGCGAGGCGTATCACAACCCTTGGTTGTTAAGCCAAGTCGATCAAGCTATTTATGGCAATGCACCTGTGGTCACAGACAGATATCAAGCATTGGAAGCATTTGTGCCTTATGTTGAAGAAAAGCTCGCACAAGGTGAACGATTGCTTCATTTAACGCGTCACATTCTTGGCATTTTCCAAGGTGAACCCGGCGGCAAACAGTTCCGTCGCTATCTTTCCGAAAATGGTCATAAAGCCGACGCAAAGGTTAACGTATTATTAGAGGCCATTGATTTGGTCAAACATCATCAACACAAAGGATAAGAGCAATGAGCAACAAGTTATCTCAATTAAAAGAGTTCACGACCATTGTGGCCGATACAGGTGACATCACGGCAATCAAAGACTTTTTGCCAGAAGATGCGACCACTAACCCATCACTAATGCTAAAAGCCGCTCAAATTCCTGAATACGCTCCTTTTCTTGAGCAAGCGGTTGCTTGGGCAAAAACTCAAAGTAACGACAAAGCGCAGCAAATTCTAGATGCGGGTGACAAACTTGCGGTGATCGTTGGTACAGAAATTTTAAAATACGTTCCTGGCCGTATTTCTACCGAAGTAGACGCACGCTTGTCTTTTGATAAAGACGCAACGCTTGCCAAAGCGCGTAAGTTGATTGCGCTATACGAAGAAGCGGGCGTGTCTCGTGACCGTGTTTTGATCAAAGCCGCCTCTACTTGGGAAGGCATTAAAGCGGCAGAAGAGTTAGAAAAAGAAGGCATCAACTGTAACCTGACGCTGCTGTTCTCTTTCGCTCAAGCACAAGCCTGTGCTGAAGCCGGCGTTTACCTGATTTCTCCTTTCGTGGGCCGTATCCTAGATTGGTACAAAAAATCCACTGGTCAAGACTACACAGCCGAAACCGATCCAGGTGTTGTGTCTGTGACGGAAATCTACAACTACTATAAGCAACACGGTTACAAAACCGTTGTGATGGGCGCAAGCTTCCGTAACATTGGTGAAATCGAGCAACTGGCTGGTTGTGATCGTTTGACCATTAGCCCAGCTTTGCTAGAAGAATTGAAGAAAGACGAAGGCACATTAGAACGTAAATTGGTTCCAACCACGGACGTGAAAGCCGCACCCGCTGCGATTACAGAATCAGCGTTCCGTTGGGCAATGAACGAAGACGCCATGGCGACTGAAAAACTGTCAGAAGGCATCCGTAACTTCGCCGTTGACCAGCGTAAACTAGAAGACACTTTGGCTTCTATGCTATAAGGCGTTTTATCGTTCAGTAACCATGCTCTAAAAGCGCGACCTAGGTCGCGTTTTTTATGGCTGCTCTATGAGCAACATCTATGAGCAACATCTATGAGCAACAAAGGATGACACCATTTAAGGCTTAGGCATGATGACAGAATTTGAAAAAATGATTAACGGTGAGCACTTCAACAGCTTAGACTTAGATCTTCGCCTAAAGCGCGAAGCCGCCCGTCTTGCCTGTGCCAAATACAACGCACACCCCAGTAAAGGCAATCTCAGGCACATTACTCGCTTATTTGCACAGTCTGAACTGGTTGTTATTGAACCCGGTTTTCAATGCGACTACGGCAGCCAGATTTATTTGGGTAAAGGCGTCTACATCAACTTTCAGTGTGTGCTTCTCGACAGCGCTCCCATCCACATTGGCGACCAAGTGTTAATCGGTCCTGCCGCACATCTGTATACGGTAGATCACCCCCGTGACGCTGCGGCAAGAGCCTCTGGAGAGTGCTTTGCTCGCCCCATTCACATAGGTAACCGTGTGTGGATCGGCGGTGGTGCTAAAGTCCTCCCCGGCATGACCATAGGGGATGATGCCATTATTGCCGCCAATGCCGTGGTCACTCGCAATGTTGCACAAGGCGAACGCTATTTGGGCTAAATTGGTCGCAATTATGTCCAATTGATCGCAGTTATGTCCAATTGGTCGCAATTGATCACGCTTTCATCCGAAAATGAACGGGATGCTGAACACTTCATCAAACTAGGTAAGCAATCAGCAATACTAAAGGAAATGGCTTTCCAGCTGCGGTTTCTTTGACTATTTTCTATATACTGATCGAAAATTTTCAGGGGGCCAAATGCGCTATTGGATCATGCTTTTTATCAGCTTATTATCGCTTAACGGATACGCGACCGACGTGTCTAGTGATGATCAGCACCTTAATGTCACACAAGTTGCCAAGTTTAACGGCATACCTTGGGGCATTAGCCTGCTTGATGACCAATTTGCCATCGTGACGATCAAGCAAGGTGAGGCGTATAAGGTCGACCTAAGCAGTGGTAAAAAGCAGGCTCTCAATAACCTTCCTAAAGTTGATAACCGTGGCCAAGGTGGCTTGTTGGATGTCGCCAAATCACCCAACTATGGACAAGATGGCTGGTTGTATTTCACCTATTCGAAACCGACTGAGGCGGGTTCTGTCACAAGCTTGGCAAGAGCTCAGTTAAACAATAACCATTTGATCCATTGGCAAGACTTATTGGTCAGCCAATCTGCCAGTTCAACCAGCAAACATTATGGTGGCCGCATTACCTTTGATGACCAGCAGCATGTGTTCTTTAGCATTGGTGATCGCGGCGTTCGAAAAAATGCCCAAGACCTTGGTAATCATGCGGGTAGCATCATTCGCTTAAATCTGGATGGTAAGGTCCCAGCGGATAATCCATTTGTCTCACATGCCAATATACGTAATGAGATCTGGAGTTATGGCCATCGCAATCCACAAGGTTTGTTTTATGACAATAACACCCACACCCTTTGGTCGAATGAACATGGCCCTCGCGGTGGGGATGAAATTAACCTGATCCGCCCGGGCGCTAATTACGGCTGGCCGATTGTCTCTTATGGCAAAGAATACTGGGGTCCGGTGAGCGTTGGGGAAGGCACGGAAAAAGACGGTATTAATAGCCCGATCAAGGTGTATATTCCTTCCATCGCGCCCAGCAGTTTGATCAAATACGATGGCTTATTGTTTTCAAACTGGAATGGTGATTTTTTGTCTACTGCTCTCGCATTAAGGCATTTAAACAAAATTCACATTGAAAAAGACGGCTCCACTCAGGAAACCCGTTATCTTGAAGACTTGAATGAGCGCTTGCGCTGCATTGCTCAAGACACTCAAGGGATTCTGTATTTGGGGACGGACTCTGGAAAGTTATTAAAAGTCACCCTTCAATAAGACACTCTGACCTTTACAGGGTTTCAACCACCACTCTATTTCGCCCTGATTTTTTGGCCTGATATAACCATTTATCAGCCAGCGAATATAGACGTTGAAAGGTCTCTGTGGTTTGATCCGACGTAACCAACCCAATACTGACCGTATAATGAATCGTATGTCCTTGAAACATAAACGGCGTGTCATGCACGTATTGGCAAAAGGCTTCTGACCAAGACTGACTGAGATGACCTGGTAACCAAACACAAAATTCTTCCCCTCCTAACCGATATAGACTGTATTCAGGATCGGCTTCATTAAAGGAGCGCAGTCGCTCGGCAAAGTCCACCAGCAAGGCATCCCCAACATCGTGACCATAGGTATCGTTTACGTCTTTGAAATGGTCCAAATCCATCAGAACGAACCCTAAACCTCCTGTCGAGTTTATCTTACTGTGCAATGCCAGTTTGAACTTAACATCAATGTTTCTGCGATTTGATAAACCAGTCAGAGGGTCTGTGGAAGCGATCTGCCTAAGCGCTGCCAGTATTCGTTTAATGACTAGTGCGGCACCATGACTCAAGCCCCAAATAAACGCATAGGACAGCAATAAATTAACCAAGATCCCACGCATATAACTTTGGTATTCGCCCTCAAAGCGAACCATCATGATCGCTGAAACCAGTCCCAAGCAAATCGCACTAAGGCACATGGCAATACGTCGACCTAGCATCAAATAAGAAGCAACAGGAAAGATCAACACCCATACCTGACGACCAGAAAACAAGGAGGAAAGAGCAATGGAGGCGATAATGCCACCAAAAAGAAAGGCAACGTAACAGAGTACAGTCCATTTAAAGACGCGCCAATCTCTGGGCATAAACCAAACACTGACGGTAAAGACCAATAGAACCATTTCCAATAGCGCCAGTATGGTCTGCCCAACTAACAAATTGAGCACAATTAGAATGGCACTGGCGGTACCAATTACACACAAAAAACCTTTTAAAATAACGTCTCGAAAGTAGTCGTCATTAAACCAAAAATTGATCGAGGATGGTTTTCGGTTCATATTGGTCGTACCTCATTACTCCGACCAGCTACTCCCTGCATTGTCATCATCTTGCCAGCTGGAATCGTCTTCGTCCCCCCAGCTAGATTCGTTTTCGTCACCCCAACTAGAATCATCATCTTCGCCCCAACTGTCATCAGGGCTAGTAACACTATCGGATTCTGACTTCTGAGGAATATTACCATCATAAATTTCATAAGTACGGTTCTGTAAATACACATCTCGAATAAAACTGTATCTATCCCCAAAGATCATAGATTCAGCGTTTAATAATCGCGTTCGTGTTTCCACTACATCCAACGCAAACAAGCCGGTTTTCTCATCAGAATTCAGCGACAAATAACTGATACCATCGTCATATGTCATATCAAACACTCGGCCCGTTCCATCTCGGACAGTCGACGGTCCGAAGAACGGCAAGACAAGATAAGGACCTGACGACACTCCCCAATAGGCTAGGGTTTGACCAAAATCTTCATCGTATTTTTTTAACCCCAACTCACTGGCGACATCAAAAATACCCAGCCAACCTGCGGTACTGTTGATGATAAAACGCCATGTAGACGACGCTGTCTGATCCCATTTACCTTGCAATAGATTATTGGTGATGTTGCCGATTTCGCCTAGGTTGGAGAAAAAGTTACTCACGCCCTTTTGCACTGGCGTTGGCGTAACGGCTTTATACCCTTTCGCTAAGGGTTTAAGGACCGCGCCATCCACCGCGTCATTAAAGGAAAACATCGCACGATTAAAGCCTTCCCATGGGTCTTCCTCAGTGGCCGCCCAAGTAGATTGAGCCAACATCATGATAAAGCCAAACAACAAGACATTGATACGATTGAGCATTATTTAATCCCTACTAATGGAAATCTCGGCTAGCTATTACATTCTAACCCATGTTTATTACACTAATTTTTTGACTTCTTGCCATTGTTTCGCAAGGCGTTTTGCTGAAATAGGCTCTAAGGTTCCAACCGACTGAGCAAACAACGAAATTCGATACTCTTCTAACATCCAGCGGTATTTCACCAACTCCGGATCATACAGCGCTTTATCATCATGGGCTTTTTTCTGCTTATGATAGGTTTGCCAAAGCCCTTCTAACTCAGACACGAACTGATTCTCTTTGTTCAAATGGTTTTGAAAGCGCTCTAAACGCACTTCAATGCCTTTGAAATACCTTGGCAATTGCCCCAACCAGAACAAGGGTGTGTTACCAATAAAACCTGGATAAATAAGTTGCTTTAACTGGAACTGAATATCGCCATAGATTCGCGACCAAGGCAAAGGAATGCTGCCCTTCATGCGCTTTGCAACGCCTTGATAAGAGGCTAACACTCGGTACAACTGTGTCGCCATTTCATTGGCCATTGAGATCAAATTGCCCTTGTTGGTCGTGACACATTGCTCAAAATCTTGTTTTGCCCGAGGCAAGGGACGACCGTCTAAAAAAACTTTATCCAAAATAGCGCTGAGCAAATCATCCAATAAGGATTCTTTCGCTCCCAAAGGCGAAAAAATCAACATGGATTCTTTTAAATGCGGCAAGTTCTTTTTAAGATAGCGCACCTCTTTACTCAAGGTCAGTTTAAGTAATGTAATCACCCCTTTGCGATGCGCTTCGGTCGCCGTGCTTTGATCATCGAACATTTTCAATGAAACGGTTTCACCTTGAGACACTAACGCCGGAAAAGCGGTCACTTTAATTCCCGCTTGCTTGATCTCTTGGCGCTCTGGAATGCCTTGCTCAGGCCATTCGGTTAGATCATCCGCTTCATGCGCTTTGGTGCCAAATTTAGCAAAGCTTTCTTCCACTAGATCACTGAATTGACTCTGTAACCCAGCTAAATCTTTGCCACTGCCGAGTACTTTGCCACGCTCATCCACCACCTCCAGTCGCAATGTTAAGTGAGACTCAAGCTTTTCCGCATTCCACTCATTCAATGGGATATCAATCAGGGTTTCACGCTTGATCTGCAAGCTTAACTGTTCGAGTAAATCGCCTTTCTCTTTCGATAAATTAGGGTAAATACGATCCACAAATTGTGGAATCGGCACAAACCGACGACGCAGGGCTTTGGGTAAAGCACGAATTAAGGCTTCGCACCGCTCTTTGATGTAGCCGGGTACGGCCCAGCCCAAATCTTCAATGCTTAACTGACGCAGTAATCCCACCGGTACTTTCAAAGTGGCACCGTCGGTTGCCTTGCCCGGTTCAAACTTATAATCAATCGGCAAGGCCACACCATTCAACCCAAATGAATCTGGAAAAGCCACGTCATCCAGTGCCACGTCCTGATTGATCAGATTTTCTTTCGTCATCATCAAGACATCAGGCTGCGTCTTCACAAAATGCTCTAGGCTTTTTAGATTACGGACAGTGTCTGGTAAACGCTGGTCGTAGAAGTTAAAAACCGCCTCATCGTCCACTAAGATATCGCGTTTTCGCAGTTTCGCCTCTTGTGTTTCTAACTCATCAATTAGGGCTTTATTGTGTCGATAAAAAGCCTGCTTTGAACGTAATTCCCGTTCGACCAAGCCGGTGCGAATGAAAATTTCACGGGCTTCCTCTGGGTTAACATGACCATAGTCCATGCGTCGTTTCGGCACTATGATCAAGCCGTATAACGACACTTGCTCATTGGCCATGACTCGCCCTTGATTGGCCTCAAAGTGAGGATCAAGATATTGACGCTTCACAAACGGCGCGGCGTATTCTTCAATCCAAATCGGATCAATCCGAGCCACCACTCGTGCATACAGTTTGCTGGTTTCGACTAATTCCGCTGCCATGACCCATTGCGGCGGCTTTTTGAATAACATAGAACCCGGGAAGATGGACAATTTGCGTGAACGACAACCGAGCATTTCCTTGCTGTCGTCCATTTTGTTTGCCACTTGAGTGAACAAGCCAGCAAGCAAGGCGCGATGAATGGCTTCATAATTTCGTGCATCACTGGCGCGGTCTTTAAAGCCTAATTGCTTACAGGCGATCATGATTTGGCGATGAATGTCTCGCCATTCTCGCATGCGCATAAAATTCAAAAACTGCTTACGGCAAAACTGTCGTAGTTGGTTTTGCGATAAAGCCTGACGTTGGCCTTCATAGCGTTCCCACAAATTCAAGAAGACGGCGAAATCTGAGTCTTCATCTTTGTCTTGTGCATGGGCTTGGTCTGATTGCGTCTTCTTGTCTTGAGGCCGCTCCCGTGGATCGGCAATCGACAAGGCACTGACGATAATCGCCACATCCGCTAATACCCCATGTCGCTCAGCGGCGATCAGGATTCGGCCCAATTTGGGGTCAATGGGCAATTTGGCCAGTTGTCGACCAATCGGCGTCAAACGATCTTTTTTCAACGCACCAAGCTCTGTCAAAGCTCGGTAACCGTCGTTAATCATGCGTTTTTCCGGCATTTCAACAAATGGGAATTTTTCAACCGCACCGAGTTTTAAATTCGCCATTTGCAAAATAACAGAGGCCAAATTGGTTCGGAAAATTTCAGGATCGGTAAATTCCGAGCGGCTGGAAAAATCCGCTTCATCGTATAAGCGAATACAAATTCCGTCCGCGACTCGACCACAACGACCTGCCCTTTGATTGGCACTGGCCTGACTGATCTTTTCAATGGGCAATTGCTGTACTTTCGAACGCACACTGTAACGACTGATGCGTGCCAAACCTGGGTCAATCACATATCGAATGCCCGGGACGGTCAAGGAGGTTTCCGCCACGTTAGTCGACAACACGATGCGTCGACCTGAATGAGGTTTAAAAATACGCTGTTGTTCACTGGCCGTGAGACGGGCATACAAAGGCAGGACTTCGGTCGATCTAAGTTCCGCACGCCTTAGAATCTCGGCAGTCTCTCGTATTTCACGCTCACCCGGTAAAAAGACAAGAATGTCCCCCGCGCCGCGATAACCGGACGTTCTTTCTTCTGCGATAAGCAACTCCACCGCATCCAACACGCCCTGCTCCATGCTCTGGTCTTCGTCTAAATCAGAGTCTGCCTTACTTAATAACGGCTGATAACGCACTTCCACTGGGTAGGTTCGACCGGACACTTCAATCACTGGTGCCTGATCAAAATGCTGCGAAAAACGTTCGACATCAATCGTGGCCGAGGTCACGATCACTTTAAGATCGGGACGAGCAGCCAACACTTGCTTGAGATAGCCCAACAAGAAATCAATATTCAGACTGCGTTCGTGCGCTTCATCTATGATGATGGTGTCGTATTTATACAGGCGTTTGTCTTGCTGTATTTCGGCCAACAAGATACCGTCGGTCATCAGCTTTATTAAGGTATTATCTGAGCTTTCATCGCTAAATCTGACCTGAAAACCAACCTGTTCACCCAGATCAACGTTAAGCTCATCAGAAATACGCTCGGCCACACTGCGAGCCGCAATTCGCCTCGGTTGAGTATGACCAATCAGTCCAGCTCGGCCACGACCGGCTTGCAAACACATTTTCGGTAATTGGGTGGTTTTACCTGAGCCCGTTTCACCGGCTATGATCACCACTTGGTGGTCCTGAATGGCCTTAATAATTTCATCGGCACGCGCCGCAACAGGCAAGCTTTCATCATAGGTCACTGTCGGCATCGCCGCTAAACGTGCCTGATAGCGAGCTCTTGAGGTATCGACTAGTTCCGTCAGTTCATTGGCCATTTTATCGAATGGCTGACCGTCTTTTTGACGTTTTTCAATTTGCTCTTGTTTACGGCTAATACGATGACGATCTCGCGTCATCACAAGATGATTTTGCATGGTTTCCAAAGAAGTATCCTAATTGATTAGGGTGTTGGGGACGCTGAATAAAGGGTAAGGCGTACCACATTCTATCGATATAGTTGGAAATTCTAACATTAATCCCAATGAAGAGGTTATAGTGAAACAAATCTACTCGGATCATAAAGACAAAAAAGGAGAATGCTATGTCTCATCAAGTATTTGAAGATAACTCGCTTACCATTGGCAATACACCGCTGGTACGTTTAAATCGCATTGGTAACGGCAACATTTCCGCTAAACTCGAATCCCGCAACCCCGCTTTTTCAGTAAAGTGCCGCATTGGCGCCAACATGGTATGGGACGCAGAAAAGAAAGGTCTACTTACCGAAGGCAAATCCATAGTCGAGCCCTCCAGTGGCAATACTGGTATTGCATTGTGTTTCGTGGCGGCTTCTCGTGGCTACCCTATCACCATTACGATGCCCGCCAGCATGAGTCTAGAACGCCGCCAGGTTATGAAAGCATTGGGGGCCAACATTGTCTTGACCGAGCCCGCCAAAGGCATGAAAGGGGCAATTGAGAAAGCACAAGAAATTGCTCAAGATGACAAGTTCGTGCTGTTACAACAGTTCGACAACCCAGCCAATCCGGAAATCCATGAGCAAACCACCGGCCCCGAAATCTGGCAAGACACCAAAGGGGACATCGATGTCTTCGTTGCAGGTGTTGGCACAGGTGGCACCATTACAGGCGTGAGTCGCTACATCAAGAATACCCAAGGGAAAGACATCATCAGTGTGGCCGTTGAGCCCACTAGCTCCCCTGTGATCACTCAAACCTTAAAGGGTGAAACACCGACGCCTGCCCCTCATAAGATTCAAGGTATTGGTGCGGGGTTTGTACCTAAAAACTTAGATTTGTCGATGGTTGATTTGGTTGAACAAGTAGACAACGATGAGGCGATTGCCATGGCCAAACGCCTCATGCGTGAAGAAGGCATTTTATGTGGTATCTCTTGTGGTGCCGCGGTTGTGGCCGCCGAGCGTTTAAGCCAACAAGAGGCCTACAAAGACAAAAAAATCGTTGTGGTCTTACCTGACTCGGGTGAACGCTATCTATCAACGGCCTTGTTTGAAGGGGAATTCAGCGACAACGAATTAGTGCAATAAGCCTTTTCGTTTTGCCCTTTTAGGCTTAGACCAAACAAAAATCCCCGCTTAAGCGGGGATTTTTTATCATCTCTAACGAATGCCAGAAGATGACTGATTTTATGCTTTGTGTTTAATGTTTGCGTGGTCCGTATCGAACGATGTCTTTACCATTCTCAAACACCTCATCAGATACCCATCGTCCCAATAAAAGCTGCTGATTATCATCCAATACCGCAACAAAAGGACGACCATTACTGTTATTGGTGGCAAGCGCCAGTCCTGCCACATTGTTTAACCCCAAACCACCCGATTCAACCGCCAATACAAAGGCTTCCAGCTCTTCTAATGTGGCAATTACTTCATTGTCATTTATCATTCTGTTTACTCTGTTACTGTTCAAATGCCGCAAGGATACCAGTTATTGGTGCTCAGATAAAAAGTTCCCGAAGATGGCTATTATCCAAACTATTTATTCCCAAGCTTGTCAGCGTCAGTCCTAACTGACGCACTGAACCTTAGGCCACCGATGATGAATGTTTTATCTGGCAGACGACTTCACCACCATCAAACACACACAGTTCGCCTTCTTGCATTTGCTGCCAGCTTTCGTCCTGAGTTAACGGCTGCGTCGCAATCACCGTGACCACGTCTTTATCCGTGGTCACGGCTTGGAAGTCGACAATAACGTCTTCGTCGGACAAACTGGCTTTTTGAAAAGGTGCTCGCCGTGTAATCCAGTGCAGCTTGGTTGTGCAGAAGCAATAGAGCCGTTTGCCGTCCGATAGCATCATGTTAAAGACGCCACGCTCTTTTAGCTGCAGCGCCAATTCTGATAAAGCTTGCGACAAGCTTTCAACCTCTGGTTCAAGGTTATCAAAACGGCGTTGAAGTTGTTCAATGATCCAACAAAACGCCCGTTCTGAATCCGTACTGCCTAATGGGTGTGTTTTGTCTATCACTAAAGCCTCTGCGGCTTCCAGTTGGCCATTATGAGCATACGACCAAGTCTTGCCCCACAATAAACGACTGAAAGGGTGAGTATTGAGCAAACACACAGCCCCGACGTTTGCTTGACGAATATGACTAATAACGATGTCACATTTTAACGACGTATGACTCATCACTTCCGCCATGTCTGAATCGGCACTGGGTCTGGGGTCATGAATGGCCCACACATCGCCATCTCGATACATGGCCATTCCCCAGCCATCTTTGTGTGGTCCAGTCCGGCCACCACGGGCTCGTAAGCCTGAAAAACTAAAACAAATATCCGTTGGCACATTGGCACTCATGCCTAACAATTCACACATGCTCGCTTATTTCACTCTTATTTGGACCCATTCTTGCGAATGCGTCGATACAACAAAACACCCGCCACAATTACCGCCAAGCCAGCGATATTCAGTGCTGCGTACATGATCCAATCGGTCGATGTCATGGTGTCTACTTCATCCATTACCTCATCTATTTCGGCCATGGGCGATTCGGATGGGGCGCTATCGACCGTTTCGTCTACTGGCTCACCATCTTCTTCCACAATGGAAATAGCCGGCGCAACCATGACTGGCATGACTTCTCGATTAGTGGAATTGGAAGGCGATACCAGTAAACTTTTAACCGCTTGCCCTCCAATACCAACCGTCGTATCGGCTTCCCCTAGTCGATCAAAATGCCACTCCGGCGTTTGATATTCAAATCGCAAACCCGCTTGCGTCACACCAGATAATTTCGCCCGAACGATCACATGATCATCCGGAGAGACTGGCATGACCTTTTCCCAGTAACCTTGCCCGATGAGTGGCATTTCTTCTGTTCGCTTGTCACCTTTGTTATCCGTAAACTCCAACACGACACTAGAGCGCAGTAGGTTTAGCTTCAAATTCACTGGTGTCGCCGTAAAGGCCACGAGGTTATCACTTGGCGCCGAGCCTTTAAATTCAATCGCAGGATGTACGGTAAAGAACTGACTCAATTGACGTTTAAAGGTCTGCCCGTCTACTTCACTGACTAACTCGTAATTACCCGCCACACCAATCCCTGACAGACGGATTTTGAATTGGTCATTGGCTTTGGGCACATCATAAGACAAAACTTCCTCTTTTTGTTCGCCATTCAAGCGATACAAGGTCTGCTTAACCGTAACCAAGTCCAATAGCTGCGGGTCTTGCATTAACACACCCTCTAAGAAAATACCGATAGAGGAATAAATCTCTTCATTTATAAAAATGACGGGGGCAATTTTGGTGGCTCGCGCACTCAAATCGGTAATGACACGAACGCTACTGCGCGATAAATCCACATTTTTAACTTGCCAAGTGCCTGGCAAAGGATCTTGCACACTGATCAAGGTGTAATGATCCGCCGCCGACACAGACACATTAAAGTCCCCTTTGATCGGCAACGAAGAGCCATCAGGTAAAATGACCTCTGGTAACACCCCTTTTTCATGAAATACCACAAGAGTTAATTCATCAATGGCTTGATCCACCACAAATTGATTACCGTCCAAAGGCAATTCATCGGATGGAGAGGCTTGCGAGAAAATACGATCAAAGGTGTCTAATAAATCTTCGGGGACGGCCACCTCTGTATGGGTTGCATTGGTGCGAAGGGACAAGCTTTCTAACAAGGCTTTATCGGTATAACCTGTCATGGATACGGTGTGTAAATGAATGTCTAACAACTCAAGTTGTTGCGACAATTCGTTGAGAATGCGATCACGGGACGCCTTGTTTATTGCTTCGTCTAAACTGATGTCTACCATGCCATCGGTCACCAGAATCCAGTGACGGTCAAAACCTGGCTCCAAACCACCCGCATCCGGCGTCTCAAGCAAGAGTTTAATAATGGCTTCTAAGTCCGTTTTAACGTCTTGCGTAAGGTAACTGTTAACGTAACTGGCGACTCTGGCCTTGGTTTGAATATTAACTGGGGCTTCTGGCACCAACACTCGTGGTGCTTCGCCAAACAGCCAAATTCCTAAGGTGGCTTTTTCATCTGGCGCCAAATTGGAAATGAGACGTAAGGCCTCGGAGGTGAGTTTATCAGGATCACTGATGAGCATACTGCCTGACGCATCGACAATGACTCGAAATTGCGCGTCGGCTTTCGCAAGAGGTCCCCAAAAGGTTAATAGGGCCAATAACAACACTGTATTTAATTTCAACCACTTCACGTCTGCGAACTCCTTGAATTACACTGCTGTAATTGACCAACCAATCGGATTAACTTACATCATAAGGTTCCGGCATACCGTGTACCCACTTAATAATATGGGTATCCCAGTCCTCTTCCTCTACCGATTGCTCATTCACAGCATAGTGCTGGACGGTTAGCCCCTGACGGAGCATTTCTTTATGGCTTCCAACCACCAAAGGATGCCAGCTTGGCAATTCTTTGGTTTCATTTAACACTCGATAACTACAGGTATCAGGCAACCAATGAAACTCATCGATTTGATCTGGTGTCAGAGTAATACAGCTGGCCACTTTAGTCTGTCTTGTTTCGTAAACATTACACTGACAACTGGTTAAATTGAGTTGTTGGCAAGATAGATTGGTGTAAAACACCTCTTCCGTGTCTTCATCTTGCAATTTTTGCAGGCAACATTTACCACAGCCATCACAAATGGATTCCCATTGATCCGATGACATTTGTTCCAATGGCACGGTTTTCCAGAAAGGTTCGTAACGCTTCGCAATCATAGTTAGTAAACAGCTTCCGTTGGGGTTTTATAAAGATCCAACAAATAGTCATCTTTCACTGGCGGCAATTGTAAGTAAAAACCCTTATCACGGATTTCATCCATCACATTTTGCGCTTCTGCACGCGCTAGCTTTTTCTCTGGTGTCAGTAACATGGTCATGGCACTGATGCCCTTGCCAAAGCGCTCCATAAGCGCTTCTGGCACTTTCGATACGCCCACGGCTTTCTCCACGAAAAGGTACATACCTTCTCGCTTCGATGAATGGAACACTTCAATAATCAGTTGCTGTTTCATAGTTTTCTCTTGACCAATCAAATGGCCGATTAGGACGTTTTAAACTTATCTAAAATCGGGTTCACGATGACATCTTGACGCCAACCCGTCATGGCTGGATTTTGCCAATCAATGGCAGAACCATCAAACAAATGGCGCACCACAGGTTCTAACAGCTTGCGCTTCATCATGGCTTCTGGTGCCACGCCCATGGTTTCTGCTCGACCACGCACGAAGGCTTTCACCGCTTTGGTTAACTCCCCCGCCTGAGAAGGCAAAGGCGTTTCCAATGGCGATTGATATTCATCAGCTGACAGCTCTTTTACCATTGCGACTTTCTCAAGAATGGTTTCTCCGTACAAGCGCTGCTGACGACCCGTAATTTCCTCGGCAGAGGAAATGGCTTTATGATGCGTTGGTAGAATTTTAGCAATAGACCATAAAGTACGATCTTTCAGTATTTGTCCCTTTGGCACGTCTTCTTTTCGCGCTTGTTCATCGCGCCAAAGAAACAACAGACGTAACAAGGTCAGACCTTCTGGAGACAAACGCCATGCGGTTTTCACACCAGCCCAGTTTTGCTCTGGGTCTGAGTTCATCTGGTATTGCCACTTCAGTGTGTCACAGTCTTCCAATGCCCAATCGAGCATTTTTTTATCTTTTAGACGCGCCACCTGCATCGGATAGACTTTCGCAAGGTAGACCACATCCAGTGCCGCATAACGTTTTTGCGCATCGGTCAATGGGCGCTGTGTCCAATCTGAACGGGTTTCATCTTTTGCCACTTCAATGCGCAGGTATTCATGAATCAGTTTCACATAGCTCAATGACCATTGCGCACTGACATAGGCTTCACCCACCTGAGTATCGTAAAAAGGCGTTGGGAGTACCCCTAACAAACGATCAAACACATCGAGATCTTCAGAACAGGCATGAAACACCTTCATCACAGCTGTGTTCACCATTAACGCCTTTAATGGTGCCCAATCATCAATGCCTAAAGGATCAATTAAAACCGCTTTCTCACCTTCGCTGATCTGAATTAGGCCGGTAATCGGAAAGTAGGTTGTGCGACGAATGAATTCAGTATCCACCGCAATAACAGGCAATTCCGCCCAATAGTCACACCAGCTGGCCAAGGACGCATTATCTGCGACCCATACAATATTCAACGCCTCATCATGATCGTTCATTTTAGAGTGTCTTCCGTCCCTCTAACGCTAAGGCCAGAGTATTGCCATCAACGTATTCCAACTCACCGCCCATGGGCACACCATGGGCAATGCGGCTTACATTAATATTCAATGTTTTGAGTTTTTCCGCAATATAATGACAAGTCGCCTCGCCTTCTACTGTGGAGTTTGTTGCGATTATGGCTTCTTCTACTTCGTTTTCGACCACCAAGGCCTCCAAACGATCCAGTCCTAACTCTTCCGGCCCAATTCCATCAATCGGAGATAAGTGCCCAAGCAAGACAAAATAACGCCCTCGATACGCACCAGCCGATTCAATCGCCACGACATCTGCTGGTGTTTCAACGATACATAAGTGCTTTTTATCGCGCTCTGGATCCTGACAAATATCGCACTCGGACTCTTCCGTTAACGTACGACAGCTGCCACAACGCCCAACTTTGTCTAAAGCTTCGCGCAGTGAGCTGGCCAGTTTGTCGGCGCCTTGATGGTCACGTTCCAACAAGTATAAAGCCATTTTCTGAGCTGAACGCGGCCCAACACCAGGCAAACAACGCAAAGACTCAATCAGTTCCGAAATAAGAGGACTAAACAAGAGGTCAGCTCCTAGAAAGGCATTTTAAAGCCTGGTGGAAGAGACATACCGGCTGTCGCTTCTTCCATTTTGTCTTTCTGGTTAAGTTCAATATTGCGCACGGCATCGTTCATCGCTGCGGCAATCAAGTCTTCCAGCATTTCTTTATCGTCTTCGAACAAAGAATCATCGATAGAAACGCGTTTCACATCATGACGCCCCGTCATCACGACTTTCACCAAACCGGCTCCCGCTTGGCCTTCTACTTCCATATTGGCAATTTCTTCTTGCGCCTTCTGCATGTTTTCTTGCATCTTTTGCGCTTGGCGCATCATGTTGCCCATACCACCTTTAAACATCATTTCTCTCCAAATTATTAAGCTTTAACTTTTACTGAGTCATAAACCAGTTGTGCGCCCATTGTACTGGACAAGGCTTGCACAACCGGGTGTGAATTCAAATGTTGAATCGCTACCTGCAAGGCTTCTGCACGCTTGCTGGCCGCGAATTCTTCTGCAGTGACCCCTTCGGTCTCTTCTACAGTATCAATGATCAAAGGCACTGGCATGGCAAAAAAATCCCCCAATGCCCCTTGAATTTGTTCATAACGAACTTGGTTTAGCATGTGCCCATATTCAAGCGGCACTTGCAGTCGAATGCCTTGGTCACTGGCATCCACCATACTGGAATTCATTAAAATATTCTGCACCAAGCCTCTCAGAGGTAAGCGCGGTGCCACCAGCCACCAGATTTGCATGGTAAGCTCATTATAATGATTCAGCTCAGGTAATGGCATCCCCAAAGCAGGTTGCGCTATGGTATCTGGTACTTTGGCCAGTCTAGGGTCTGATGAATCTTTCTCAGCGGATTCAGGCTCTGCTTCAATGACCTCAGAGGCTAACGCTTCAACAAGATCAGCAGCAGGGTTAAAGGGGTCAGCCACATCCGCAATGGCTCGCTCTTCTGCCTCTTCTTCATCTTCCTCTTCGTCATCATCAATCGACTCAGACGCATTATGAGACGCTTCCAGCAACGACTCCACTCGTGCCACCGCTCGCTCAGACATTTTACGGTCGTCCTGGCCAGAATCAAGATCGACCACGCTCTCAACATCTGCCTTTGGTGCCTCAGTTGAATGCTCTACTGGGCGCTCACTTTCACGCGTCATCACGGTAGACGCGTCTACCTCAGAACGAGAGAGATCTGAACTCTCGACATCTGACGCTGCACTCTCTGAATTCTCTGAAGCAGCAATAGGCTCAAGCATTGAATCCGCTTGCTGTACTGCTTGAGGCTGTACTGCTTGAGACTGTGCCGCAGGCGCTATATTGTCGTCTACCGTCTCATCGATTGTTTCGTCCGCTGGCGCCTCTTCCCATGGGGGACGTTCATCCGCACTTAGCTCTGTAGACGGCGAAGATGTTTGTATTGGCGCTGCTTGCTTTGCTTGAATGTGGTCGGATTGGCGTTGATCTTCCGCATCGGCTAACCCGTTAGCGGATGTCATTCCGGCAACATCGGCCTCAGCCTCAGCAGCAGGGTCTAATGTGTTTTCAGATGTACTGTTGGGGCCAACGTCAGGTGTTTTTTTTTCCATTGCCACCGTCGGAGGCATTTGATGACTCACGGTCATAGGGGGCGCAGGACGGAAAGCAATCATTCGCAACATGAGCATTTCAAACCCTGCACGAGCCGAATGCGCTAGATGTAAATCTCGACGGCCAACCAACAAGCTCTGGTACATCACTTGAATTTCTTCAGGACTCACCGTTTTGGCAATATTTTGGATCTGCGCTAAGTCCCCTAACTGATCCGCTAAGGCGCCCGGCACTTGTTGCTCAATCGCCACACGGTGCAAGGTATCCAATAAACTGCCACAAATGGCGACGAAATCCGGTTGATAATCTGCGAGAGCCTCAATACGAGACAATACATCGGCGGCATTTTTTGATGCGATGCGCTCCAACAAGTCAAGAATCTGAGCTTGATTGACCAAACCTAACATGGCGGTCACACCGGATTCGGAGATACCACCATCGCCAAAGGCAATGGCTTGGTCCGTTAGACTCAAAGCATCTCGCATACTACCATTGGCGGCTTGGCCAATTTGCCATAAAGCCGGCTGATCAAATGGCACCTGTTCTGTGGTTAATACCGTTTGCAAGTAATCCACCACACGTTGAGGAGACATGTTTTTCAAGTTGAATTGCAAACAACGAGAAAGGATGGTCACTGGGAGCTTTTGCGGATCGGTCGTGGCCAATAGAAACTTCACATGCTCTGGCGGCTCTTCAAGGGTTTTTAACAAGGCATTAAACGAGTGCGTCGACAGCATGTGGACTTCGTCTATCAGGTAGACTTTAAAACGACCACGAGTAGGTGCATATTGTACATTCTCAAGCAGCTCTCGAGTGTCTTCTACCTTGGTTCGAGACGCCGCATCGACTTCGATTAAATCCACAAAGCGACCTTCGGCAATTTCGCGACAGCTGTCACAAGTGCCACAAGGCTCTGGAGAAATGCCATTGATTTCACAGTTTAAGCACTTAGCAAAGATACGTGCGATGGTGGTTTTACCAACCCCTCGTGTCCCTGTAAATAAATAAGCATGGTGCAAACGTTGCTGACGCAAAGCGTTTACCAATGCTTGGAGAACATGGTCTTGCCCTGCCATTTCAAGAAAGGTCTGAGGACGCCATTTACGTGCTAAAACTTGATAACTCATGATGAATTCTGGCTAATGAAAAGCGATTTTTTATTGTACGGTAGTCAGAGCAATTTCGAAACCATTGTTCGACGTTAGAATGCTAACTATTTAACCCTGAAAGCAAAAAAGTTCACTTTAAAGATCAAGCGTTTGGCAAAAACAAAATAGGCCTACACAGATGAGTAAGCCTATTCATTCAATGCCGATCTGCGCTCTAATTAGTTCGCTTTGGCTTCACGAATTTTGCGCTGACGCTCTTTTTCAGCGGCCTTTTCTTGACGGTGTTTCTCAACCGCATCTAAAACCTCTGCCCCAATGTGTTCTTCGCCACGCTGACGAGCCAACTGCACTTGACGTTCACGCTCAATAAAACGCTGACGCTGCTCGTCTGTGTATTTGTCGAAACAATGCACACAGCTGACACCTTGTTGAAAACGCTCGTCTTCCTTCTCTTCCTCGGTAATCGGCATACGGCAAGCGTGACACTGGTCGTACTCACCTTTTTCCAAATCATGATTCACCGAAACGCGATTATCAAATACGAAACACTCACCTTCCCACATGGTTTCGTCTTTTGGCACTTCTTCTAAGTACTTAAGAATACCACCTTCTAAGTGATACACTTCTTCGAAGCCTTGCTCCAACATGTAGGCGGTGGATTTTTCGCAACGAATGCCACCAGTACAGAACATGGCCACTTTTTTCTGTTTCTTCGGATCCATGTTGTCTTTCACGTAAGACGGAAACTCTCGGAAGGTATCGGTCTTTGGGTTGACCGCATTTTGAAAAGTTCCAATCTGTACTTCGTAATCATTACGAGTATCGACCAGCATAACGTCTGGGTCTGAAATTAGGTCATTCCAATCTTGTGGCTTCACATATGTGCCGACCACACGTTTTGGATCAATCCCTTCCACCCCCATGGTGACAATTTCTTTTTTCAGCTTTACCTTGGTACGGTAAAACGGCATATCTTCGTCATAAGATTCTTTAGATACTATGTTTTCCAGTCCCGGCTGCTGATCCAACCAAGCCAACATGGTATCGATGCCTTCGCGAGATCCGGCAACGGTGCCATTGATCCCTTCACTTGCTAACAGCAAGGTACCACGCACCTGATTGTCTTCTAGGACTTTCAATAAAGGCTCACGAATGGACTCGTAATGCGGAAGTTCAACGAATTTATAAAGGGCACATACAACGACTTTTGACATATTTTCTCTCCTATGCGGTCTGGAACGTAAAACCAGAGCAATGATTAACGGCGCGCATTATAGAGATTTATTCGCCATTTTTCGAGTTTATTGGTACAAAAAATAGCAACAGATTAAAACGGCAATAGCGAAAAAACCTTATTGATCAGGGTCGACTATTTGGCCTGTGGAATTATTGATACGAAACCAACCAGCAATACTGTGCCGAGTTCGATTGGCGGCCAACACTTCATGCGGGAAGGCTTCACTTAGAAAAATCGCCAAACGACCTCTTTGCGGGTAAAAACGCCCTAGTACGTTATCGGTTTCCCGTTCGTCGTACAGTACAAACTCACCACCATCTTGGTCTTGCCAATCATCATTTAAATACAATACCGTCGATAACACTCGATTACTGCGCCCTTGAAAGGCATCGAGATGCTTTTCGTAAAATGCGCCTTTTTCATAACGAGCAAAATGCGCCTCATAATCAAACAACCCCAGAAAAAGTCGTCGATTTAAAGCCACCCTTAATTCTTCCATCACCTTCAGAAAATCACGGCGTATCGGCCTGTCGGGGTCAATCCATTGGATATAATCACGACGGGCATCTAACATCACCTGATGATCTTGTTTTCGCCCAATGCCAGCCTGCTGCATATTGGCATGATCAATGCCGTGCACCTCATCCATCAGAGCTTGAGTAAATTCATCGGAAAAAAACTGGTCTTGTACACTCCAGCCCTGAGTTTGCAGATCCATCAAGACATTGGCAAACGGTGCCTCTCGACTAAAGGTCGGAATCGAGTTTTCAACGTACAAAGAAGGAGCGGATAAAGTTTCAAGAGGCATAGATTAATCACTCCTAAACAGGCAAAATTGCCAATCTGGTTATCATACTGTAGCCACACAATTAACACACCTAGATAATCTGACCATGAGCCCAGCTTTTCAACTTCGCGATTACCAAATTCAAGCCGTCGAGTCTTCACTAGCGCACTTTCGGCGCTCTGATGACCCTGCGGTGATTGTATTGCCAACTGGCGCTGGCAAAAGCTTAGTCATTGCGGAGTTAAGTCGACTAGCAAAAGGCCGCGTTATCTGCCTTGCACACGTAAAAGAACTGGTCGAGCAAAATCATGCTAAATTCGTCGCGACAGGCTCCTCCGCCGGCATTTACTCGGCTGGCTTAAAACAGAAGAGCCATGATGAGAAAACCATCTTTGCCAGCATCCAGTCAATTTCCGCCAATTTAGAACGATTTGATCAAGCGATTAGCCTAGTCATTATTGACGAATGCCACCGTATCGGCAAAGACGATGATGGCCAATATTTAAGTACCATCGCTCACTTCAAAGCCCTCAACCCTAAGGTAAAAATTCTTGGTTTAACCGCGACACCTTACCGACTTGGCAGCGGCTGGATTTATGAGCAACATTACCACGGCTACGCTCGCCCAACGCAAGACGCCTTTTTTAAAAAATGCATATACGAATTACCACTGCAACACATGGTCAAGAAAGGCTACCTAACCCCACCAATCCATTACGATGCAGCCATTGCCCACTACGATTTCAGCCTATTAACAGAAAGTCTCGATGGTGAACACAGCACGGACGATATCGCCCTAAATGAACTCATCCACAAACACCCACGGGTTACACAAGCGATCAGCGAACAGATTTTGCAACTGAGTCATGACCGTCAAGGAGTGATGATTTTCGCTGCCACCATAGACCATGCGAAAGAAATCGTTAGCTATTTACCTACTGATCAAACCGCCCTCATTACAGGTCAGACCAAGAACAAACAAAGGGATTCACTGGTTCAGGCCTTTAAAGCCAAAGAGATAAAGTATTTGGTCAATGTGTCTGTGTTGACCACAGGGTTTGATGCCCCACACGTGGATGTCATTGCCATTTTGCGCCCGACACAATCCATTAGCTTATTTCAACAAATTGTCGGGCGAGGTTTGCGTTCAAGCCCAGGCAAGAAAGATTGCCTAGTATTGGACTACACCAACAACGGCTACAATATTTTCCAGCCAGAGATAGGTGAAAAACGACCAACCGCCGATTCCGTCGCTGTGCAAATCCATTGCCCTGAGTGTGATTTTGCGAATACTTTTTGGGGGCGAAAAGACGCTGATGGCAATGTCATCGAGCATTTTGGGCGTCGTTGCCACGGGCTGATTGAAACACCGCATGGTGAAGAGCAATGTTCGTATCGCTTTCGATTTAAACGCTGCCCTCATTGCAATGAAGAAAACGACATTGCCGCTCGACACTGCCAACATTGCCAAGAAAAATTGATTGATCCAGATGATCTACTGAGAAAAGCATTAAACCTAAAAGACAACAAAGTACTGCGCTGCGCAGGCATCAGTCCGAGCATACACACTTCAGACAACAGCATTAAAATCACTTACCATGACGAAGATGGCTTAACTCTCACTGAAACCTTCCGCTTCGACTATAAAAAATCTCGACAAAGCTTTAATGAGCTATTTGGGCGTCGTATTGCCAACGCAAGCCAGACCCTAGAGTTTGATCAAGCAGAGCAAGTGGCACCTTTTATAGACTACCTACCTACCCCCGATTTCGTGATCGCGAAAAAGAACAAACAGCACTGGCAAGTTACAGAGCGACTGTTTGATTATCAAGGACCTTTTCGCAAAGCCAACGATCTTAACTAATCAGCTTATACGTCCTTCTTTTCGCCTTATAAAAAAGAAAGGCGCTTTACTGTGATTTCTTTGCGGCGTTTTGATAAGACACTTCAAAAGGTAAGTTTAACCGTTTCAGACGCGCCATCGCAGCGTGCCCGAGCTGCCCCTTTGGTACACTTTCCAGTAATACAAACCAATAATTTGCGACCATATTTTCAGCAAAAACATGCGCCGTTTTTTCATCCACTCCCACGTGCTGGAAACGCTTCACAATGCCTTCAGAAATAATCGTAATTTGATTGGTGTGAAAACCGCCTGTCACCACGCTATCCAGCAAGACTTCTCGTGTAAATTCGGCGTATTCATCATAGAAACGGAACAAGACTTGCGCCATCTGCGACAAGTATTCAAGCGGTGACACACAATGGGATTGGGCTTGAGCACCCGCCCTTAGCGCGATATCCATTTCATCAAAAAAGATATCCTTCACCAGCGCTAGCTTGTCGGGAAAATGCACGAACAAGGTGCCGACAGCAATGCCCGCTTGCTGACTTAAATAACGAGTACTTGTGGCGGCGATGCCTTGGGAGAGAAAAGCCTGCTTGGCAATGGTTTTGATTTTAGATCGAGTATGTTGTTTTTGCTGCTGTCGAAGACTCACGTCACCATGCCCTTTACTGAATAATCATCAAAGCCTAGCCTATCTGATTTTCAATGACGAGCAGATTTTCAATACCAAAACTGGCAGTGCAATTATCGAACAGTGTTGACCTTGGGCATGGTGGAGCGTTCTAGACGAGTGTTCAAATCCGTCATAAAAGACTCAATGCGCTGAGCATTCACACCATAATCCCCTCGACCAACACGAGAGCAAGAACGCATGTCTATGCGAACCTTGTCATTATCCACCTGCAAAATACGTATCACGACATCATCACGAAAACCAAAAATCGGCGTACGAGCGGTTGCCTCAATCATACCTGCTGCCGGGTATTTGGCGACAACATCCCAACCACGATCCTGCACCAAATCCGCTACGACATAATACACCTGCTGCTTACTTTCAGGCGTAAATACGGGTTTAACATTTGGATAATGCTTCTTCTGAATAGGTGCCCAATCTGGGTTGTAAGCAAGGTCATTCTCGTTGGAACTGCGAATGAAATTCACATTCAAAAACGCAGGTGGCATTTCTGTGTCAGTGGAGATGTCATTAATAGAAGGTAAATCAGAGCGGTGTAAATAAAAGCCGATCCACATAAAACTGTACACAAGAGACACAATGAGTACTAAGAAAAAGAAACGCTGACTACCGATATTTCTTTCTTTGCAACAAGCGCCTAGTGAAACAATGGCCAATACAGATAACACCAATGAAGCATAAACACTTTCACGCACCATGGAAAAACCTGTCAGTGGTTCAAAGATCCCCACTCGAACACCAGCAATTGAAACAAAGGCCATACATCCCACTAACATCAGAAGAACATACAACACAGGAGAGATATAACGACTCATAAATAACTCAGTGGTACCAAAATAATATCTCACACCTTAGCGTGAGAAAGAGATCACGAACAGCGCTAAAAAGAAGCTTCCAATTCATTCCTCTGTATTTGCATAATTTGTTTAAAGCTTTCTTCAGGAAATCGTAAATTTGCCATTTTTTGTTAACAAATTTATACATTTAAGAGCAATAAGACAATGACACAAGATGGCATTTTTAATAACTAAAACGCCCATAGACATTAGGCTAAAAAAAACCATAATGACGCTCTACTTTAAAAACGAAGACCATGATGACTAGAGAGTTTCAAAAACACGCCGTCGATCAATTGAGAGAAGACTGCAAATCCAAAGCCATGCGACCTTTTCTAGCAAGAGGCTCAAATGCTGACCGATGCGCCAGCTGCTTAATGGCGAAATCAGCTTGCTTTTGCGACCAAAGGCAAACACAAAACGCGGCCATTCACTTTATTTTGCTTTACCACCGGGACGAAATACACAAACCGACAAACAGTGGCCGACTGATCGCGGACCTTTTCCCGAATCAGACACAGGCTTTTATCTGGAGCAGAACCGAACCAGAAAAAGCTCTCCTAAACCAGCTAAATGAAAACAAACAGCACTGCACTCTTCTCTTCCCCAATACGTTAACAGCCCAAAAACAAGGAAGAGCTATGAGACAACAGATAGAAGTAATAAAAGAAAACACAGGAAAGCCGCACACCTTTGTCATTCTTGATGGTACCTGGAAACAAGCCAGCAAGATGTTCCATCAAAGCGAGTGGTTAAAGACCATTCCTCACTTTGAAATCAACCAAGCAGCACAGCGCTCATTTTTAGTACGACATTCGCAGCATGACATGCAGTTTGCTACCGCAGAAGTCACCGCCATGCTGTTAGACAGCTTAGGCCACAAGGATCAGAGCGAACACCTATTGCGTTATTATCAAGCCTTTAACCAAGCCTGCTTAAACAGCCGTAAACGAGGCAATGACCATACCAGGTAACAACAAACATTTGGTCTCATCACCTACATTTGGCAAAACACCAATAAAAATGTAGCAAAATTACAAAAAAGCGCAGATTAACTGATTGCTTTTCATACAGTTAATTTATCTCAAAAGTAAGTTAACCCAACCATTAGAGTGAAACTGCAAAGCTTGCTTCTTCTTTTTACCCACCAAAATTGGGCCATTATCTAAAAACAAGAAGGCCTTCCAAGTCCGCTTAAACACTCCCCAGCTGAGCTCAAAAATTTGCTCATTGTGGCAACAAAAATAGACAGTGGTGTCCTCCCCCCAATGGTGACAGTGCGCCAGCACGGCCTCCGGCAGTTCTAATAAATCACTGTCCCATGCTTTTTCCCATTGAACCTTATTAATCTCAAGCTCTTCAGGGACTTTCTTAGGCCAATCAAACTCGGTAAAAAGATCTGGATGAAGCTGATCCTGACTAACGTAATCACGCCAAATTTGCTCTGCTTTTGATTCTGTCAAAAAGTGAATTTGTGCCAAATCCTCCGGTGCCACCTTAGGGTCTTGACGTTTAAAAATCCAACTTTTTGAGAACAGAGATAATGCTTGATACAAGACAATTTTCCTTAGAATTTAATAAAGGTGAAAAAAACTCAACTATAGAGTGAAAAAGGATCGTTTGTTCAATGGGTCAGCCTTAACTAGTATTACTCTTGTTGTAATAAAACAACATTTTTGCAAACCGACCTATAAGGAGAGACTCATGGATTCTCAAAAACAATACGAAGCACTACTTGCACAATGGGGTTATAAAGATACCACAGTTGAAGATCATGCTCGTCGTCAAAAGCGTGCTCGCCAAGCTAAAGCAATTGCGGCTTTCTTTAAAACAAGCTTTCGCTCTATCAAAAAAATCAGCCTTCGCTCTCAAACTCTTAGCCAAGCCAGCTAACTCTTAGCCGCTTTGGCGCAACCTAGACAACAAACGTCTCTTAAAAGACGCATGATTATATCGTAAAACATTTTTCTTCTGGGGAGAAAAACAATAAAGCCCCTCCCTTCCTTAACCTACCTATAATTCGTTATCATCAAAGCACATTCTCAACCCAATATGCTTTTATATGATGCATTCCTACAAAGCCATTCTATTCGATTGCGACGGTGTGATCGTTGACACCGAAAACCTATCAAATGACTTACTTCGCACTATGCTCAAAGAGCTAGGGCTAGAGCTTGACGATCAAACACTTCATGACAAATTCACCGGCTTTACCAATCAAGAGAATCTACAAAATGCCGAGGCAATGCTTGGCAAAGCGCTACCAGATGACTTTGATTCAATCTATCGTCAAAAATTCCAAGCGCTAATGGAAGAAGAGTTAGCCCCCATTACAGGCGTCGTCGAATTGCTGAATAAAATCACGGTTCCGATCGCCATGGCGACCAATGCCAGACGCCAAGAGATGAACTATAAACTGAATAAGATTCAGCTTGCAGAGCGTTTCAGCACACGATTTTGTGTTGAAGATGTGGCCAAAGGAAAACCATCACCAGAATTATACTTAACCGCTGCTCAAGCACTAAGCACAGAGCCAAAAGATTGCATTGTCATTGAAGATTCCGTGGCGGGCATTCGAGCAGGACGGGCAGCAGGTATGCGGGTGTTTGCTTTTAGTGAAAGCGTACCAGCAGAATTACAGCTGGCCGCCGGTGCAACTGAAGTCTTCAACAGTATGAAAGAACTGGAAGGCTTATTGGGATTATCATAAGCCTCTCCATTCAATTTTTTTTCACGGTCGAATTAATCACTAACAGCTTGTAATTGTTTCAGCAGACTCTTTGGCAAATCTTTGATCACCAAGGTGCCGGAGTCTGCATCAAACTTAATCGACTCCCCTAGCAACTCGCTATCAAAACTTAAGGTTAAGGCACGGGAACTGCCCGATAAACGCGTTAGTTTCTTCAATGCCGCTTTTTCAACGAAGATTTCTTTCTCCATTTTAAAACTATCAGAATCTGCAATTTCTAAAAATTTGTTGGCTTGTTCAACCGAGAAACGTGATTCAACCTGCGACGCAATATCTTTAATCTCCAATGGCTCACGCTCTTCTGCTTTTGACTGACAATGCTCAGAAACCACTTTCTTGAATTCATTTGCTTGCTTTGAAGGAATGCCTTCTGCCTGACAAAACGCCGATGTCAAATCCACCAATTTGCGTGTTTCTTTCGCTGCGGCTTTCGGCTCATCACAACCGATAAAATGTGTAAAGTATTCACTTTCAAATTTAGGAGCACGACCAAAGCGAAACGCAATGTAACGTCCTTCATCACCAGACTGCCAAGCCGTCAAGTTGATACGCAATGCCATGTGGAGCTTTTCCATTTCGATCTGTTCAATTTGCGACAAACTCAAATCCGCACCAAGACCAATGCCTTTTTTACGCTTCAACATAACAATGTATAAAAAGTGCGTGTCATGAAGTTCATAATGGTTAAACCACAACAAACCACCTTCCGCCTCTTCTACCGATTCAAGGTGTTTCAAGTATTCGGCAGCACAATCTTTTGTAAACGCGGCAAAATCGGCAAAGTCGTTATCTTTAAAATGTTTATACAGTAAACCCGGTAACTGAGACCCCTCATCACTGCCTTGTGGATTGGCAAATCGTCCAGTGTTCATTCCAGATCGATTAAATAAGTTGGTCACTTGCGCTGACAACGCTTCCGCCTGACTATCTACTGGGTTTTCATTCGGACGCGCAATCAAAATGGCCTTGCGTTCACCTTCATGCTTCTGAATTTCATGCACAATTAAGTTGCTAATAGACACCAGCTACCTCTACGTTTAATATGGATGTTTAATGACTTTTTCATTGAATCTGTAACGCCTTCATTCACAACAAGATTTTCCATAGAATAAGTGCCATGATAAAACCTAAAACCACAAAAAAAGAGACACGACAAGAACTCGAGTCTTTGGTCGAGGAATTTATCAAAGCCAAAGGGGAAATCCAACAAGTCGACATGGGCGAATCAGGCCTTGTTGATGGAAAGTATAACACGAGTCACATCGGCTTTAGTGAACCAAGACAAGACCGCACACCACTAAATCATGTGGTGGCCGCAATTCAGCATAAGAAACACCCGCCCTCTTCGTCGTCAGCCCCGAAAACAAACAAGACTAGACCGAAGAAAAAAGTCATTTATGATGATTTTGGCGAACCCTTACGTTGGGTATGGGAAGATGAGTAAAAAGCATGCAAGTCCGAGTTAACCTTTTGTATTTACTGAATCTTAGCGCCATAATGCCATGCAAGCAGAAATCAAAAAGGAGAGAACCATGTCGATTCGTTACCTACATGCAATGATACGAACAGATAAGCCAGAGGAAAGTCATACTTTTTACACACAAGGCTTGGGTTTGGTACAAACACGCCGTATGGACAGTGAAAAGGGCCAGTTTTCACTTATCTACTACGCCTCTGAACCAGGCGCACCTGAAGTTGAGCTGACTCACAATTGGGATGATAGAAGCTACTCAGGTGGCGACCAATTCGGCCATTTGGCCTTTGAAGTAGACAATATCTACCAAGTATGTGACAACCTACAAAATATGGGTGTAACCATTCTACGACCACCACGCGACGGCCACATGGCCTTTATTAAAGACCCAAACAACATCTCAATTGAGCTGCTTCAAAAAGACGGCTCGTTAGAACCTGCTGAACCTTGGGCATCGATGGAAAACACAGGAAGCTGGTAGAAAACAGCCCCCTCTTTAACAAAACGCTACATAAAAACAATTTAACAAAACAAAGATACAAAAAGCCCATGGCTAGTGATCATTTTTTAAATTAAAATTAGCTTAAGTAGTAAAGTTGTATAAAGAGCCAGTTATTCATGACGTCAATCATTAAACACATCAGCATTGCAGCCTGCCTGCTTGCCTTTAGCCATTTCGCGACAGCCGAAAGCCTGTATGCGTCAAATGTAAAGGCCCGTCTTGCAGACACCGATCGTGATGGCGTAATTGACGCTCGTGATCTTTGTCCAGACACGCCATCAGACTCTGCCGTAGACAATGAAGGCTGCTCGAGTCAAACTTCAAAACTGCTTTCTGTTGAACTAAACATATTGTTTGACTCAGGCAAAGCGAATATCAAACCACGTTTCTATTCTGAATTAAAAGACCTTGCGGCCTTCCTTCAAGAGCACCCACACAGCAACATTGTCATTGAAGGCCATACAGACAGCTCAGGGTCAGCAGAATCAAATCGCGTTTTATCCCAAAAGCGAGCTTCTGCTATTGCAGATGTATTAGTTGATAGCTTCCGCATTAAAGCCAACCGCGTCAAAGGCATCGGTTACGGTGAAACCCGTCCTATCGCCACCAATGACACCCCCGAAGGCCGCAGCCAGAACCGCCGTGTTGTTGCAGAAGTATTTGCAAAAGAGCAATTCGCTAATCAGCGCTGGACCATCTACAGCGTCGACCAAAGCGCCAACACCGCTTACAACCGCAACAACTAAAACGTCCCTGTTTTAAGTTCAAAATTACACATACTGACCAGCGGCAAAGCCACTCGCCCACGCCCACTGGAAGTTATACCCACCAAGCCAACCAGTGACATCCAGCACTTCACCAATAAAGTAGAGACCTTTTTGTTTTTGCGATTCAAAGGTCTTTGACGAGATTTCCTTGGTATTAACGCCACCTAATGTGACTTCCGCGGTGCGATAGCCTTCCGTACCATTTGGTGCAATGTCGTAATGACTAAGGTATTGGAACAGTTGCTCGATTTGTTCGTTTGAAGTTTGTGCAGAGCGCTGATCTAACCAATCAAAACGCACTTTCACTAGTTCCACTAAACGTTTTGGCAATAAACTCGAAAGATAACCCTCAAAACTCTTTTTCGGTGCTTCCTGTCGTAATGCCATTAGAGATTCTAACGTTAAGTTCGGGATCAAATTGATTCCCAACGACTCACCCGGCTGCCAAAAGTTGGTAATTTGCAATATAGCTGGACCACTGACACCTCGATGGGTAAAGAGCATAGGCTCTTGAAACGACACACCTTTAGAAGTGGCGGTGATATCACAGGCAATACCAGATAAGGCGGCAAACTGCTCTTTTCGTTCCGGCTGAACCGTAATCGGCACTAAGCTTGCTCGTGTCGGCAACACTTCATGGCCGACTTGTTTGGCCATATCATAACCAAAACCAGTCGCACCCATGGTTGGAATCGACAAACCACCGGTAGCAACCACCAATGAATCACAAGCAAATACACCTTGATTTGTGGTCACCAAGGTCATGTCATCTTGATAGTCAATTTTTACAACCTTGATATTCAGCTTAATATCAGCACCAGACCACTCCACTTCCGTCATTAAAATAGCCAATAAGTCTTTCGCAGAATGTTCGCAAAAAAGCTGGCCTGGGGCCTTTTCAACATAATCCAAACCATGACGATCCACTAAATCAACAAAGTCTTGCGGTGTATAACGACGCAATGCAGAGATACAAAAATGAGGATTATCCGATAAAAAATGTTTCGGGGCGGCATCCATGTTAGTGAAGTTGCAACGTCCGCCTCCTGACATGAGAATTTTCTTACCCGCTTTATTCGCATGATCGAGCACTAAAACTTTTCTGCCACGATACGCTGCCGTTGCAGCACACATTAAACCCGACGCCCCTGCTCCAATTATGATCACATCTTGCTTATCCACAGCCTACCTCAAGTTAATTTTGGCAGCATTATAGAGCTTTAGGCGCTTTTTTTCATTGCTTAGTCAAAAACTCCAAAGAAAATTAATGAAATTTTATTGTGCTTTTTATTTTCCACAGAATCCGTGAAGAAGCTTGTGGGAAGATTGTTTTTTCCTTTATTTTTCAATCAACTACACAAAATCAAACATTTTTTATTTTTTCTTTAAAGAAAAGGCAATAAGACAAAAGCAAGTGTTTTTTTTAAAAATGTGCAAATTTTATTCATTCAGAGGCTTTACATAAAAACTGTATAGGCATACAGTACTGTATAAACAAACAGTTAAATTAATATTCTTAAAGTGAAAATAAGGATTTAGTTATGATTAAACGCTTCGCCTCCGTCCCTAGTCTTCAAAAAATGGCCGCATTAGGACTTGCTGCTCTCGCACTTTATGCACCAGTGAAAGACCTCATGGATTACACTGGCACCTTGTTTGCCAAACAAACCATTCAAATAGTAGATGTCTCTTTTGGCGCTAACATGCCGTGGCAAAAAAATCACAGCCATTATTTAAACGTGAGTAATAATGCTCAGACCAGTCTTTCACGTGCTCAAGTCATTTACACCAAATTGCGTTTTGAAAATCCAACCTCGGAACCTCAAACCTACCGTAAAATCTGGCTCAATTTTTCGCATGATAATGGTGACCAAGAATACACAACAGATTACACGCTTTATAACAAAGAGACGCGCCAACGCTTAATTGGACAATCTGTGCAAGTTGGCCCAAACAGTTCTGTTGATGTGATTGCCGCTTATCGCTTTATTCCAAGCTATAAACATAAATCCCCCATCAGCATGAGCGTTTCTTGGGAAGGTAAAAGTCTATTACGAGAAAAAGCATGTGAATACGGTTTAGCCAACACAGCCGAAAATGCTTTCTACAATCAGTGCGGACTATAAGCTAAATTTATCATTCAACTAAGTAATTAACATTAAAATACAAAATACGTAAAAAGCATGTGAAAGGACGCATTGATAATCGTTTTCATTTCAAATATAGTGTTGTAACAATTCAATATTGGAGCATCAAAATGAAACGATTACTGACACCGGTTGCGGTTTGTGTAGCAGGTGCGCTACTAACGGCATGCGGTACAACCAATGTTAAAAATGATTCCGCTTCTGTCACAGCTGATTCTGTTGTTACTCATTACGCTGACATTGCAGAAGCCATCTATGGTGACTCTTTAACAACCGCGCAAGATCTTCGCACTACAATCAATCGTTTCCTAGACAATCCTACCGAAGCTAACTTAAAAGCCGCACGCATCTCTTGGGTGGCTTCTCGTGTTCCTTACCAACAGAGTGAAGTTTACCGTTTTGGTAATGCTATCGTTGATGACTGGGAAGGCAAAGTGAATGCTTGGCCACTTGATGAAGGTCTTATCGACTATGTATCAACCAGTAGTTACGGCAGTGAATCGGATCTAAACCCACTTTACACCGCAAATGTTATTGCTTCTAAAAGCTTAGTCATTGGTGGCGAAACGGTTGATACAAGTAAGATCACACCAAAGCTTATTGCTGATCACTTGCAAGAAGCCGATGGTGTAGAAGCGAACGTTGCTAGCGGCTACCATGCGATTGAATTCCTCCTTTGGGGTCAAGACTTACATGGTACTAACCCAGGCGCAGGTGAGCGTAAAGCGACTGACTTCGACCTAAATAACTGTACCAATGGTAACTGTGATCGTCGTCGTGAATACCTAACCGCGGCAACCGATTTGCTCATCTCTGATTTAGAAGAAATGACTGATAACTGGAAACAAGGCGGCGCGGCGCGTCAGGCTTTACTTGATCAATCTGCAGATGAAGGTCTTTCTACTATCCTAACCGGAATGGGCAGTTTAGCTTACGGCGAGCTAGGTGGTGAACGTACTAAATTGGGCCTAATGTTGCATGATCCTGAAGAAGAGCATGATTGCTTCTCTGACAACACTCACTGGTCACATTACTACGATGCCAAAGGCATTAAAAATGTTTACCTTGGTGAATATCAACGTGTTGATGGCAGCTGGTTAAAAGGCGCTTCTTTATCACAACTCGTCGCTCAACAAAATGCGGTTCTAGACAGCAACATGAAGCAGAAATTGGACATGACAGAAGACGCCGCACAAGCTATGGTAGATGCAGCGGCACAAGGTCAAACCTTTGATGTTCTGATTGCTATGAACAACACACAAGGCAACCAATTGGTTCAAGACTTTGTCGATTCCTTAGTTGTGGAAACACATGTAACGGAAGAGATCATTCAAACTCTTGGTCTGCAGGACATTGCGTTAGAAGGTTCTGATAGCCTTGATAACCCAAGTGCAGTATTCGAATAAGACCATTGGAATAGAATACTCCTAACGCGATAATCGAAAACAGTCGCGTTATAATAGGGAAGGCGTGAAATACAGAGTGATATCGAACTCGGTGTTTTGCCCCTTCCCTTTTACATGTGCATGGGGTCACAAGACTTTTGTGTCATTTAGTCAATAAGTGGTGTTTGCCTAATCTATGACCAGATCGAAAAATGAAAATTTGCTATTGTTAGCTGGCCTTTTTGCCAGCTTTTTTGGTTTTACTAATATCTCGGTTGCCAGTGAATATTCACAGCCACTGCCAACCTTGTCGGCGGATGAAAAGCTTGAATTTCGCATTGGCGAAGGCGTGTTTCAGAAATTTTGGGTGCCCGCGCCCTCATCAACAACAGCCAGTGATGGCTTAGGGCCACTGTACAATACTCGATCCTGTAACAACTGCCATGTCAACAATAGTCGAGGCCATGCCCCAAAAGCTCATATTCGTGGTGCAACCATCCCTTCTTTCATGGTTCGTTTAGGGAAGCGTTATGCCAATACAACAAATCATCATGATGGCATTTACCCTAATGTGGGGGATCAACATTATGGCGGCCAATTTCAAGGCCAAAGTACCAATGGCATTCTACCTGAAGGTGACTTTTACCTTACCTATGAAACCCATATTGAAGTCTTAGATGATGGACACAAAGTGTCACTTAGAAAGCCAGAGCTTCATTGGAGCAAATTACACTATGGCCCTTTTGAACCTGACACGGGGTTTACTTTACTGAATTCCCCGTCGTTAGTCGGCATGGGATTGCTAGACAATATTCCTGACCAATACATCATCGCCAAGGCCGACCCAGACGACATTAATCAGGACGGTATAAGCGGTAAAGTCAGCTGGATACCAGGCCCGTACAACCCCATAGTCGGTCGTTTTGGCTATAAAGCCACGACACCCAGCGTAACGGCACAAAACCAACTCGCCTTTAATACTGATTTGGGACTCTCAACCACTCTATTCCCATCGCCTTCAGGCGACTGTACAACATTTCAAACAGACTGCATGAAGAGTCCGAATGGTAATAGCCCTCATCTGGATAATCTCGAGGTGGACAAACAACAGTCCCGACTAGTCGATTTATTCGTATCTTTAGCCGCGCCACCAGCTATACGAAATTTGTCAGAGCCTGATTTCTTAGCGGGAAAAGACATTTTCATCAATTCAGGTTGTGCTAGCTGTCATACTCCCAAAATGGTAACAGGCAATGGCTCACCATATAAAGCCTTAAAAAATCGCACTTTTTACCCTTTTACCGATATGCTTCTACACGATATGGGAGCAGAATTACGTTCGGGTTTTCCCGTTTACTCCGCCGAACCTCAAGAATGGCGAACCGCTCCTCTTTGGGGAATTGGTTTATCCGAAAAAGTATCAGGTCGAGTGGGCTTTCTTCATGATGGACGAGCTCGGACAATTGAAGAAGCCATTTTATGGCATGGCGGTGAAGCCAAATCGAGTCAGCAAGCTTACAAACGCTTGAGCAAAGAATATCGCCAAAAACTCATTTATTTTCTGGAGTCGTTGTAATGAAGTATTTTCCAAAAATCATGGCTGTTGCGATTAGTGCCAGTGTCCCTTTGCTTAGCTTTGCAGGACAATGGCAAGGACCACTAAATGGCATTATCTCTGACGTTATTCGCAGCGGCTATAATACCTACGCAGTTTCTGCTGATACCCTTGCTCAACAAACTACCCAATTGTGCGCGGCCCCGACCAAAGCCAACCAAGCGTCTACAGAAACGGCTTTCCAAAATAACGTGCTCGATTGGCAACAAGTACAATGGTTAAACTTTGGCCCTGTTACTTATTTCATGCGTTACTATGCATTCGAATACTGGCCAGATAAAAAAGGCGTGACCCAGCGCCAGCTAAGAGCACTGGCTCAACAAGATTCTAGTGTGATGGAAGCGCCTAAATTTTGGACCTCTGCTAGTATTGCTGTACGCGGCCTAACCGCCATAGAAAGCCTTCTGTATCATCCAGATTTCACCCCAATGAAAACCAAAAACCACTGCCATTTATTAGAAAAAGTGACAGCACACCAATTTAGCAGTGCTAGCGATGTGGCAAAGCAATGGCAAGATAGCCGCGCACAAGACTGGATCTTTGCAGAAGAAGGCGCGGAGTTTGATGCAGAACAAGCGGCATTGGAGCAAGTACTGCAACAGTGGATTGAACACATGTCGGCAGTGAAAGACGCAAAACTGGAAACACCAATTGGCTACAATGGGCATGAAAACCTGAAACTGGCGGAATTCTATCGCAGTCACCTTTCATTGCCGTCCATTCAAGCCAATCTAATGTCCTATCGTAAAATCTATCATGCTGGTCAGCCTTCACTATACGACATTGCACAGCAACAACACCCTAAACTGGCTAATCAACTTGAGCAGGCGTTAATCAATAATCAAAAATTGGCTTTGCAACTGCCAGATGACTATTTCCAATCCAGCTATTCAAAAGCCCAGCGCATTGAGATGGCGACGCCACTCGTTAAATCGATTTCCGCTAGCCAAACCTATTTAGCACAATTAGTCACTCAACTGGGTTTCCAGATTGGCTTTAACAGTCGCGACGGAGATTAAAAATGTTATCAAGACGCCGTTTTTTAGCATTGAGCGGCGCGCTTGCTAGCGCGCCATCTTGGGCTTCTATCGCCGTATCAAATGACGAAAAAACGCTATTTGCTTCAGCATTTTCAAAGAGCAAAACAGAGCATTTTTTTGGCCTATTTGACACAAAAGGGAATCTTTTCTGGCAAACAAGATTACCTGATCGTGCTCATGCTCCTGTTGTGCACCCCAACCAAACTATTGTCGGGATCGTGGCACGACGACCTGGCTTTTATATGGACTTCTTCAATGTTACCACTCACGAAAAATTGATACGTATTGAGCCAGAGAAAGAACACCACTTTTATGGTCATGCGATCTTTAGCCATGATGGACAACGCTTAATTACTCAAGAAAATCATTATCCTTCTGGTGAAGGTAAAATTTTTGTTCGTGAGTGGCCAAGTGGGCAGGTTTTAAACGTGTACTCAAGCCATGGTATTGGGCCTCATGAATCAGTTTTACTAAATGACGATGTCTTAGTCATTGCCAATGGTGGTTTGAAAACCCATCCTCGCAAAGATCGTGAAATTCTTAACTTGGATACCATGTCGCCTAATGTGACCTATCTGTCATTACAGAATGGTGAGCGATTAAACCAAGCATCCAATGCTGAAGAATTACACCAGCTGAGCATTCGTCATTTAGATGTTAATCAAAAAGGCACGGTGGCGCTCGGCTTTCAATATCAAGGTCCATTATGGGATCAGGTTCCATTGGTTGCCTTGTCGCGCATCGATCAGCCTGAGCTGGACTATTTACCGATTCCAGAACAAGTGAGAGCCCGATTTAAACAATATTGCGGTAGCGTATGCTTTGACCAATCAGGAGACGTATTGGCCATTAGCACCCCTCGTGGTGGTTTTGTCGCCTATTGGCATGTCGACAGCAAAACCTTCCTAGGCATTGATAATTGTCGCGATGTATGTGGTTTAATCGCCCATGGTAATGCGCACGAGTTTATTCTAACCACAGGCACTGGTAGCCAATTTGTCAGCAACCCTGTACAAGAACAAATCAATTTGATCAATAAACACCCAACAGTTCACTGGGACAACCATTTACGGCAAATTAATACATAATTAGTTAGATTTAAGCCATTTCTTGCATGGTCAAAGCCATTATTTTTCGGTACTGTCTGTCTAGAACGAGCCGTTTTATGTGGCTCCTTTCTTTTTACATTATGAAGTTGATTAATGTTGATAGACTCTTTAAAGCAGTACTTTTTTATTGATTCGGATCAGACCAGTGGACAGAGCGAGGCCTCCTTCCAACTGAGCATCCTTCGAATCCTGATAGCATTGACCATCAGTATTTTTTTCATTTCAGAGTTGCATTCACTGTTTATTCACGGTGAATTGTTTTTCTTTGAAATGAACAGCCTGTACTTATGTGCATTATTTACTCTGTTGTATTTCAGTCAAAACCACTCTCAAACAACCGCTTCTCTATTCGTCTTATCACTGGTCCTAGTCAGTGGTGTTATGTTGCTCACAAACCCAGAGAAAGAGTCCGAGAAGTATGCTCTCATTGCACTTTACTCTATTCCTTTAATCACTCGATTACTGTTTAGTTTTAAAGCCTCTTTAGTGGTTATGGTGCTCAATTTTGTCCCTTTTTATCTCGTGACCACACAATGGTTAAACAGTTTGCCAGCCAATGAGTCTTCCTCATTTTACTTCCAACTATTAACCTTTATGACACTCAATATTGGCTTACCCTTGGCGGTGTCACAGATCATACATTCATTAGAAAATCACAGCACTCGCATGCGTGCTCTGTATCGTAAGCTCAATGAAAACTATCTATTGTATGAGGAGTTCTTTGAGAACACAGGTACGCCCACCCTATTGTGTGATCAGCGTGGTGTTTTGATAAAAGCCAATCAGTTAGCCAAAAAATTGCTCGGGCAAAAGCACCATTCGACATTTTCCGGCACTCGCATGGGCGATTGGCTTTCCCCCCTTAACAATGAATCAAAGTTATTCTGGCAATCAAACAAAGCTGAATGCACGCTAAAACACAACACAGATATGCACATTCAAGTCCGTCGTGCCTCTCTCACCAATCATGGTCATTATATTCTGCACTTGGATAATATGACCGAGTTTCGCGCCATTCAGCAGCAATTGGAAAACACTCAACAAACCAACAGCCGACTCGCTCACTTTGATCTACTGACTTTGTTACCAAATCATTTAAACTTTTGCCGTCAGGTAAACATCAAGATCAATGAGCAAGAGCATCACTTAACCGGCGCCATGTTTATTATTCGCATCAGTCAGTTCAAATTGTTAAACAAACAATACGGCAAAGACAACGCCAATAAGATTATTTTAAATTTCTCCAAAGCCTTGCAAAACAAACTGTCTGACCAAGCCATTGTTGGCCGTTTACGGGGCGTAAAATTTGCCTGTTTTGTTCCGCTTAACCAAACCCATTTAATTCAAAAAAACCTATCTGCCTTAATCCAATCCTTATTGCCCGCACAGCTTATGCTAGACGGCCGAAGACTGAATATGGACTACCAGCTCGGTATCTCGTATTACCACACAGATGGAAAAACCGCAGAAGAGTTACTAGAACATTGTGAGATGGCGCTAGAGTACTCCACCAGCACAGATAAATTCTCTTTTTATAACCACAACCTAGAAAGCAAATTGGTCCGAGAGCACAACCTAAGCCTAAAACTTAGCGCGGCCATTAAGCACAAAAAAATTGATATTTGGTTACAACCACAAGTGAATGCAAGCGGAGAAGTTCGCTCTTTTGAAGCCCTTGCTCGCTGGAAAAACGAAGGGGTGTTTGTTTCTCCAATGGTGTTTATCAAGCTGGCCGAAGATTTAGGTATGCTGCCTTTGTTGGCGGAAAACCTAGTGAGAGAACTGGTTGATACACTTTCCGTATGGCATCAAGAGCACATCAAAACTCCCATCGCGCTGAACTTAGCCGGACAGGAACTAATGAATGATGCCTTCTTTGCCTTACTCATGACCCTGATTGCCGATAACCCTTGGTTGAGCAACATGCTGGAACTGGAAATAACAGAGACCAGCTCTGTCATGACCCATCCATTGATACATAAGCGCTTACGCAGCTTGTCACAATATGGCTACGCCATTGCCATTGATGACTTTGGTACAGGCCAAGCCTCTCTTGGACAACTAGTCGACATTCCGGCCAACATTTTAAAAATTGACCGCCGCTTTGTTTCACCATTACCACAAGACCAACGGCATGTTGATATCGTGAAATCCACCATTCAATTAGCCAATTCGCTTAATATGCAAGTGGTTGCCGAAGGCATCGAAACAAAAGAACAAGCAACGCTGCTAATCGCTCTTGGATGCCACACGCTACAAGGTTACTACTACTCGAAACCCTCACCGCTTTCTGACTGGACCGCCAATGGTCATGAAAAAGCCAAGCAACACAGAATGGTTTATTAATACCCAATCCACTTACCTTCATCACTTCATTTTCACTTTGAATAGTAGCGCTATTCTTTAGAACTTAGGGGACTTAGCACTTAATCTATATCATTACGACTAGATCAGCTTAAGGTCATACAAAATCATCACCGCACCAAAGCACCACAACGATCCAAGTTAAAAAGCAGACATTGACTCCCCAAAAAAATCGTCTCACTCTGAACTCGAAGCAAAAAAAACCAGAGCCTAGGCTCTGGTTTCATATTGTTTAGAATAACAGTGCAGATTAAAACGCCATGCTAACAGACGCTGAGAAAACATTAGCAGAAGACTCATAGTCTGCGTTTAAAGTTCCTCGAGCACCATCTTCCGTTAGGGAACCATCACGATTTACCGTCACATCCTCAATCATCACGTGCGTGAAGGCAAAGCTTGCTGAAGTCATATCGTTAAAGTCGTATGTCGCACCAACTGAAATCCACTTACGATCGCCATCTGGTGTACGTGCAGAACGATATTCATCAGTGACAGGGGAATTGTCCATTGCCACACCAGTTCGTAGGGTTAACTTATCAGAATAAACATAGTTTACACCCGCAGAATACATCCACTGATCTTCAAATCCAAAGGTAAGTACTGAATTAGATTGGGTACTATCAAAATCAATGTTGATACCATCCATTGCCCCCCAGCCAGTACGAATAGCAGAAAGGCCTAGAGTCACTTTGTCATTCAAATCATGTTCTACACTTAAAGTTAACACTGATGGGAAAGTAATAGAATCGGTAACATCTGCGTCTACCAGACCTGCAGCTGTTAGGGTCGAAGAAACATCTGTGTACTTGACATCGCCTTCGAAATCAAAGTCCACTTCACTTCGATAACCGGCACCCAAACGAGTTCCTTTCACTGGTTCGAACAACACACCTAGACTAAAACCATAACCAGTGGCGTCCGCCTCAATTCTACCAATACCTTCTCCTCCCGCAAGAGCTGTTGAGGTTCCCACCGCAGACTCAAGCACTACCTCAGCCTGATGTAGCTGCACACTTGCGCCAACAGAGAGTTTTTCAGAAACTCGGTGCGCTAAAGCAAAACTCAGAGCGATATCTTGAATACCAGTTTCAGTGGCATGAAAACGACCTGCCCAATCTTGACCATAGTCACCAGATAAGCCAAAAGGAACATTCAAAGAAATACCGGCTACGGTTTTATCCGAAATAGGCTTAGCAAAATAGAGTGAAGGCACTAGCGTATCATCGACTGAGTCCTGAGTAACGCCATCAGAAGATATATCTTGGTTCGCCAATGCTCCTGAACTAGCAGCAGATGCAGCATCTTCAGCTGAATTAAGAGTCACATCCATACTCGGCATAATATAAGCACCAGAGGCCATGAAGGTCGTAGTATCAGCGTTTGTGAACAATGCTGGGTTCCAGAAGCTAAAAGAAATATCACTAGTAGAAGCGGCAGCACCAGCAAGTGCGGCACCGGAAGCAGTAGCACTGTGGTCATTCAAAGCAAAACCAGCCGAAAAGGCACTAGACGCTGCAGCAACAGACACAGCAACAACACTTACTTTAAACAAACCTTTAGATGAGGTAGTCATAATAATCTCCATTATTATTTTTATTGGAATTTACGATTTATCACTTTATACGTTTCTATTATAGAGTCCCGTCATCTGATATTACCAGTATGTATTTCATGCGCAATACTATATGCAAAAATAACTGAGAAAGGTTACATTGGGACAGATTGAAAACAAATCATAAAAGATGGAATTAGAGTAAAAGTATAGACGATATTAAAGAAGGTTAAGAAGACAAAATACCGCAGTCATAATAAACAGCATTAAGCTGAAGAATATGAGATCAAGCCAAATCCACGCCCCTTATTTTCTTAAGGGTATTTGAGGCAATTGCATTAGCCTCAACTTGATTTAGCATTTCCTACTCAAAGACTGTATTTAAACTTGCCATCTATACATTTTAGCGACAATGGAAGCAATGTGATGACCAGATCGTTCAGTAAAACAAGATCTGACCATCCCTTTTTCAACCTTCTGACCTTTCAATAGCCTAACATAGGGTTAATCTGATTATTAAGAGCTTCTCCGGTAGAAAGCTTAATGGCATTTCTGACAAGTTGATGAATAATTTCAGGTTTAGACGCATCAGAAGCAATATGTGGTGTGATAAAAATGTCTTTTGTTGTCCATAATGGATCACTAGAAGGCAAGGGTTCGACACTAAAGACATCTAATAATGCCCCACGTAAATGCTGGCTATTGACGGCCTCGATTAGGTCATTTTCGACTAAGTGAGCGCCTCTACCACAATTAATTAAATACGCCCCTTCTGGTAATTGACTAAGCAAATCCGCGTTTAAAATTCCCTTGGTCTGCCCATTGAGCGGCAACATATTGACCAAAATATCCGACTGATTAAGCAATTTTTGTAAACCATCAATACCGTTATAACAGCGGACACCCGCCAGAGACTTTTCTGTTCGAGCCCAGCCAGAGACGCAATAACCGAACTCAGCCAATTGGCTTGCCGCATAACCGCCTAATTCCCCCAAGCCTAAGACACCAATGCGCATGTCAGCTCTTTTACGCATCGGATATCTTTGCCAGTGTTGCGATGCTTGCTCCATAGCCGCTTTATCGAAATTGCGCTGTACCCTCAAAACCCCACATAAAATATATTCAAACATCCCCACCTTTTGTCCATCATCAACTACCCGACAAATAGGCACACCAGAAGACAAAAGATCCGTACCAATATGGTCCACACCGGCCGCCACAGAATGAATCAATTGAATATTAGGGTAGTGTTTCAAGAGCGCCGGGTCCGGTGCCCAACACGCCGCTAATTGAGCCCTTTCTGCGCCTTCATCACCAGGTAAAAATGCTTCAACCTGAGGATAAAGCTCACGGCATAGATTCATTAAAGTCGTCGAATACGTTGGGGAATTGGTGGCAAACAAAATAGCAGGGCTCATTCACGTCTCTCCTTTAAGTTAGGTCTTTGCATTTAAGTGTTTCAGTCAGAACCACTGAACAAATAGCGATATTATCCAATACGATAACCTTCGAACGGAGACTTTAAAAGGCATCTAAGCCGATAAAAACCTTTAAAAACAACAAACCAAACAATATTCCGCCGACAAGGAAAATTCGTTACATTTGCCTTGTTCTACCTATCTGACTCAACAGAATACGCCGTCTTTTTGAGACTACTATAGAAGTCACCTTTTAATGACCTATGGCGAACTCATCATGCAAGACGACACACTAGTATCCTTAGATAAACAATATCTTATCCACCCTGTCACTCATTATCGTACTCATGAAAAACGCGGAGCCACCATTCTTAAATCAGGTAAAGGCGCCTATTTAACAGACAGTACAGGGAAAGAACTGCTCGATGCCTTTTCGGGGCTCTGGTGCGTCAACGTAGGCTATGGTCAAGAAAGTATTATAGAGGCTGCTAAAGAACAGATGAGTTCACTGCCTTATGCCACGGGCTATTTCCATTTTAGCTCTGAACCCGCCATCCAATTAGCGGCAAAACTAGTCGACATTACCCCCACATCTTTGCAACATGTGTATTTCACCCTCGGCGGTTCTGATGCCGTCGATTCTGCTATCCGCTTTATTGTTAATTACTTCAATGCCATAGGAAAACCCAACAAAAAACATTTCATCAGCATAGAACGTGGCTACCATGGTTCGTCATCTCAAAGTGCTGGTCTAACGGCGCTACCTGTCTTCCACCGCCACTTTGATCTCCCTTTACCCAATCAGCATCGCATTCCATGTCCGTACGCTTATCGCAGTGAACACGATACAAGCCCAGACAATATCATTGCCGAGTCCGTGATGGCCTTAAAAAACAAGGTGGAAGAGCTTGGTATCGACAAGGTGGCCGCCTTTTTCTGTGAACCTGTAATCGGTTCTGGCGGCGTGATTGTTCCTCCAAAAGGTTGGTTAAAAGCCATGCAGGATTGCTGTAATGAACTGGGAATACTGTTCGTTGTGGATGAAGTCATCACAGGCTTTGGTCGTACAGGCCCCATGTTTGCCAGCTTAGCGGAAGACGTTACGCCTGACTTGATGACGATGGCAAAAGGCCTCACCTCAGGTTATGCACCGATGGGCGCGGTGATGATGAGTGACGCTGTATACCAAGGCATTGCCGATGGCTGTGCGCCCGATGTACCAGTCGGTCATGGCTATACTTATTCTGCTCACCCTGTCAGCGCTGCCATAGCACTGGAAGTCATTCGACTCTATGAGGAAGGCGGTTTATTAGCCAACGGTCAAGCCGTAACGTGTCATTTTGAGGCCGGTTTAGCGTCTATGCTTGACCACCCATTGGTCGGCGAAGTCCGTAACCGTGGTTTACTGGGCGCAATCGAATTGGTCGCCAACAAAGACAGCAAAGCACGCTTTGATTCAGCCCTTAAATTGTCTGAACGCATCTCTACCGCAGCCTATAAACACGGGCTAATTTTCCGAGCCTTTACCGACAACATTCTTGGCTTTGCACCAGCACTATGCTATACAAAAGAGGATTTTGATCTCTTATTTGAGCGTTTAAAGCGTACGCTTGACGAAGTACTCGAACAACCAGAGGTTCGCCTTGCTTTGAATGATTCAATCCCGACCTAAATTTAGCTTCTTTTGTCATAATCAAACATTGCGGCGTATCAATAGATGACGCCTCGCAATGTTTGCTGTTAGTATCAGAAGCACCTAACTGATTAAAATAAAAGGAGGTTTTGATGAACGGCGCGCCGAAACTAGATCGACTTGATATTCGTATTATAAGCCATCTACAGCGCAACGGACGTATTTCCAATGTTAACCTAGCCGATGCCGTTGGCCTATCTCCAAGCCCTTGTTTAACTAGGGTTAAGCGTCTTGAAAAAGCTGGCTATATCATAGATTACGGTGCTCATATTCAATTAGAGAAGCTTGGTACTATCCAGCGCGTTTTCACACAAATCACACTCAAAGATCACAGACCCGATCATTTCGCTCAATTCGAAGCTTACATTCGTAAAGTCGATGAAGTTCAAGAATGCCACCTTGTTAGTGGTGGATTCGACTACCAGCTGATTTTTTTGACGCGTAATGTGGTGCATTATCAAGAAGTGATGGAAAACTTATTGGATCAAAATATTTTCATCGATAAATATTTTAGCTACATCGTCATTAAATCTCCCATTGTCAAAAAATATTACCCAATTGATAACCTCTTCGCCCCAGAAAATTAATCTCTAAAATCCTCATCACGCGACAGATTAACTTGTCTCACCTTCCATTGCCTCAACAGCATAAGCTTCTGAATCTGGCAGGAAAAACACACAATCCTGCGATTTCATCCCGCCATAACAAACGCAATCATTAGTCTGCTGTCGCTAAAATAGTGATCACTATAACCATGACTGTATTTTAAAGGCAGCAACTCAATGACTTTGACTCTGAATCGCCCTGAGCTTATTCGAAACGGTAATTTTATTAATGGTCAATGGCAAAACGGCCTACAGAACGAACAATACCCCATTAGCAATCCCGCCACAGACTTGCTCTTTGCTCAAGCGACAAACAGTACCGCCGATGATGCAAAACTCGCCGCCGATGCGGCCTATTCAGCCTTTGAAAATTGGCGACATCAACCGGCTAAAACACGCTCACAATGCCTGCTTCGTTGGCATCAATTAATCCTCGACAACACTGAAGATTTAGCCCGTATTCTGTCTTTTGAACAAGGTAAACCGCTTATCGAAGCACGTGGCGAAGTGACTTATGGTGCATCTTATATTGATTGGTTTGCGAGCGAAGCATTACGAACTTATGGCGACATCATTCCTAACGTGGTTCAAGGAAAGAAACTCATGGTCGTTAAAGAGCCTGTTGGTGTAGTTGCCGCCATTACACCATGGAATTTCCCATTAGCCATGATTGCTCGCAAAATTGCCCCGGCGCTGGCGGCTGGCTGTACCGTCATAGCCAAACCTGCCGAAGACACACCCCTGACCGCATTGGCCTTGGTCGTCTTGGCAGAAGAAGCCGGACTGCCTGCCGGCGTATTAAACATAGTCACCTCATCACGTGACCGAGTGTCCGATGTGGTGGGCGCTTGGCTGACAGACTCTCGTGTGCGCAAAATCACCTTCACAGGCTCCACCGCCGTTGGCAAAATTCTGGCTCGAGAATCGGCCGCGACCCTCAAGCATCTTTCCTTAGAGCTAGGTGGCAATGCGCCTTTTATCGTCTTTGAAGACGCCGATTTAGACGCGGCAGTCGAAGGCTTGGTGGTGGCTAAATTTCGTAATGGTGGACAAACTTGCGTCTGCCCCAATCGCATCTTTGTTCATGATCGCGTCTATGATGCTTTTGCTGAAAAATTGGTAGCACGCGTATCCTCTTTAAAGGTTGGGCCCTGGGATCAGGAAGACAGCCAAATCGGCCCGATGATTAATGATCGAGCGATAGACAAAATACAGCGTCATGTACAAGACGCCCTTCAACATGGCGCCACCTTACTAACGGGAGGTACACGCATTCAAAATGCGATGGCAACTGGCCCAAATTATTTTGCGCCCACTGTGCTCACCAATGCGAACCAGAATATGCAACTTGCCCACGATGAAACCTTTGGACCAATCGCACCTTTATTCCGTTTTAATACAGAAGAAGAAGTCATTAATGCGGCGAATGACACCCCTTTCGGTTTGGCGGGTTATTTCTATTCAAATGACATCAAACGAGTTTGGCGCGTATCAGACAAGATGCAAACCGGTATCGTTGGTATCAACGAAGGTGCCATCGCGTCAGAGACCGCCCCCTTTGGTGGCGTAAAAGAATCCGGTTATGGCCGAGAAGGCTCCCGCTATGGTTTAGATGATTACATGGACACTAAATACCTTTGCCAAGGGAACTTGGATTAATATTGGAGACGATTTCAATGATGAAAAAAGACACAAACACACACAATGAATCTCTGCCCGATTATCCAATCGAGATAGCATTCCCAGACATTACGCCTTACAAAACAGGCAATGGGGAGATTCCTTATTTGTATCATTTCGACAGCGGTGTGGCGGGTCCTCATGTCATGATTAATGCGCTGACTCATGGTAACGAAGTATGTGGCGCGATCGTGGTTAAAGAACTCATCGACTTAGCCATTCAGCCGCGCCAAGGTAAGCTCACCCTCGCTTTTGCAAATGTTGCCGCTTATCTAACCTTTGACTCTCAACATCCTGATGCATCGCGATTCGTTGACCAAGACCTTAACCGCGTTTGGACAAAAGAGATACTCGACGACCTCAGTCAAGATTCCACAGAGTTACAACGTGCTCGTCAATTACGCCCCATCATCGACGAAGTAGACGTTCTGTTAGATTTACATTCCATGCATGAAAAATGCCCTCCACTTTGCGTATGCGGTCCACAGGATAAAGGGTTAGAGCTTGCTCTAGAGCAACAATCCCCGGCTTGGATTATTCGCGATGAAGGCCACCCTGAAGGTTGTCGTATGCGTGATTATGCTGACTTTGGTGACCCCAATAGCACAAAAAATGCCTTGTTAGTCGAGTGCGGACAACATTGGGAAAGCTCCGCCGTGACAGTCGCACGTGATGTGACCGCACGTTTTTTGATGTTACATGGCCTTATCCAATACAAGGACTTACCCAGTGATTGGTTTCAACCCATAGAGTCAAAAATGAACATAGTCCAAGTCACCGAACCGGTTGTCGCCACCAGCATGGATTTTCACTTTACCGACCATTATCAAGGTCTCGAAGTTTTTCAGAAAGCCAACAGTGTTATCGCATATCAAGATGGACAACAGGTCACAACGCCTTATGAAAATTGCGTGTTAGTCATGCCCTCCGTTCGTCAACTACGACCAGGCGTCACCGTCGTTCGCCTAGGCGAGTTGCAGAGTGCGTAGTCATCAAACATATTGAACAAATCAGCACATGACATAATTTGAACACTGAAAACACAGTGATCATAGGTTAGGAGAACAAGATGCCCGCTCCACTAATAAGTATTTCATCAACACCAGAGTTGCCAGAACACGCCGATGTTGTTGTCATTGGCGGTGGTATCGTCGGTGTATGTGCAGCGTATTTTATCGCTCGCCAAGGCATGAACGTCGCCCTAATCGAAAAAGGTCGAATTGGTGCCGAACAATCCAGCCGAAACTGGGGCTGGTGTCGTCAGCAAAATCGTGACGCCCGAGAGCTTCCACTCGCTACCAAAAGTCTTGATCTTTGGGAAGAAATTACAGCCGATCTTGGTGAGGATTTGGGCTTTCGACGTTGTGGTCTTCTCTATTTATCCGATAACCAAGCCGAATTAGACGGCTGGGATAAATGGCGTGACTTTGCCGAAGGCGAAGGGGTGACTACTCATATGCTCACCCCTAGCGAAGCCGCCGAACGCGGTGGAGCCACCAATAAACCATGGTTAGGCGGCGTATTTTCCCCTTCTGATGGCATTGCTGACCCTTCTATAGCCGCACCGCTTATTGCCAAAGGCGTGATGAAACATGGCGGCAGTATCCATCAATTTTGCGCAGCGCGAGGCCTAGAAACTCAAGCAGGTAAAGTCTCTGGTGTCATCACAGAGAAAGGCGTCATAAAAACCTCCCAAGTCATTATGGCAGGGGGCGCTTGGGCATCCTCTTTTTGCCATCAACTTGGTATTCGTTTCCCACAATCCGCTGTAAGGTCCTCCATTCTTTCCCTTATGCCGGGTGCCAAAGGAATTCCTAATGCCCTTCATACTTCAGGTATATCAGTAACACGGCGTAGCAATGGCGGCTATACATTAGCCATTTCTGGAACGGCTAATGTGGATATTACGCCACAGCAACTACGCTTTGCGGTGGACTTTTTACCCATGTTTGCGAAACGTTGGAAAGTGCTGTCTCCAGGTGACTTACAAGCTTGGCTAGCAGGCCATGAAACCCGCAAAAAATGGGCATTAGATCAACCGACTCCCATGGAAAAAAATCGTATCTTAGATCCTAGACCTTCCAAAAAATTAATAGATGAAACCCTAAAACGTGCTCGTCTATTGTTGCCAGAACTTGGGGACATTCCCGTCCAGAATGCTTGGGCCAGTTACATTGATAGCACACCTGATGGCGTCCCTGTTATTGATCATGCCACGAATATGCCCGGATTTATGATTGCCGCTGGCTTTTCAGGTCACGGTTTTGGCATCGGGCCAGGGGCGGGGAAATTGATCGCGGAAATGATTGCAGGAAAAGAAACCTTTGTTGAACACAAGCAGTATCAGCTGTCTCGATTACAAAAAAGTGTCTGGGGTAAAGTGTCTGATTTTTAACTCCCATCATAAGACCCGCGACAATTAGATAAACAAGTAAACAGAATAAAAAGTCCTCCCGTAATGCTTCTATCCAGTTACGAGAGGACTTTATATCTCAGCAAATAAACACTTAAAATACGAGTTAATGAGAGCAGTAGGATACGATCTAATTGGCCAGATTAAAACGTTCACGATATTGACTAGGCGTAATACCACACAAGCGCTTAAAATGTTTCGCCAAGTGACTTTGGTCGAAAAAACCCACCGCGCCAGCAATTTCCGTCGGCCGCCCACCTTGCTTAATCAAGGATTGTGCATTGTAAATGCGCACTCGACAGACGTATTGATAAGGAGAGATTCCGACTTGTTGACGAAACTGTTTAGCCAGACTAAATCGGGTCAATCCGACCAAAGCCGCTAAAGAGTCGAGGTTGATGGATTCTCTGTAATGCTGATCAATATAGTTTTTTGCCAAAGTAATCGCTTGTGGTTCCGATCCATTCAAGTGCCACAACCCTGATTCGCTTAGCTCATTGACAGGCAAACCGCCTAAATCATCCATGGACACCTCTTCTCTATTTGTTAACACCGCCATATTTACAACATTCTTGATAATAAATATTTTTACGCCCTTTCGGCCGTTACACAGACTTTGCCACTATTTAGGGAATACACATCACTCATATCTTCAATGAATGTATGATGACAAAGTATCTCATTGCCCTTGTTAAGCTTTTTCCGAAAAGGAATAATACGATTACACTTGCCTTCCTCACGCACCGAACAACGGTCCAAAAACGGACACAATTCAACACTTGGTTTCGCCGCACTGATCGCAGGTAAAAGTTCATGATTCGCATTAGTCGATTCTAACCAACCCTGCTGCATCTCCGGCACAGAATCAATTAACAATTGCGTATAGGGATGAAAAGGTGGACGCTGAAAGGACTCCCCTGAGCCTTGTTCCACCTTGAAGCCAGAGTAAAGAACAATTATCTCGTCACAAATCGCTTGGACCATGCTGATATCATGACTGATGAAAAGGTAAGAAACGTTAAGCTTCTTACGTAAATCGGCCATTAATTCCAGGATGGCCGCCCCAACGACTGTGTCTAAAGCCGATGTCACTTCATCACACAGGATAATGTCAGGCTCTGCGGCTAAGGCTCTGGCTAAATTTATTCTCTGTTTTTGACCGCCGGATAATTCCGTTGGGCGACGTTTGGCAATGCTTTCGGGTAAATGCACTAAGGCAAGCAACTCGATGACTCGATCATGCAGCTTTTGTCCTTTCATGCCATGATAAAAACGCAACGGGCGCGCAAGAATCTCTTCTACCCTATGTAATGGATTCAAGGCGGTATCGGCATTTTGAAAAACATACTGAATACGTCGTAATTGCTCTCGCGTACGATCAGAGGCAGACGCTTCCAGAGACAAACCATCCAGGTAAATATTTCCTATGCTGGGTTCAACCAAACCAACAATGCTTCTTGCTAACGTGGTTTTGCCGGAACCAGATTCACCAATGACACCGACGGTGGCTCCTCGACCAATTTTTAAGTCTATATCTTGAAGGACTTTTTTATGACCAAAACACACTTCTAATTGGCGCACTTCTAACAATGGCGAAGGAGTGCCCAACGGCATTGAATTCTGCTCAACCATCTCTTCACGAGCCACTGGTTTCATCGCGGACAATAAGCTTTTGGTATAGTCGTGTTGTGGTGCCTCCAAAATCCCTTTCGTAACATTATTCTCTTGAATTTCACCATTTTTAAGCACGACGATACGATCTGCCATTTGAGCAACAACCGCCAAGTCATGAGACACATACACAGCGGTGGTATTTCGTTCACGCACGACTTTTTTAAACGCTCTTAATACCTCTATTTGTGTCGTCACATCCAAAGCGGTTGTCGGTTCATCCAGTACCACCAGCGCAGGGTCTGTAATCAATGCCATGGCCGCCATTAAACGCTGTAGTTGACCACCCGACACTTGATGTGGATAACGCTCACCTATACTCTCAGGATTAGGCAATGCCAACTCACGAAACAAGCCTATGGCTTTTTCTTGAGCCTCTTTACGACTGCAGGTTTTATGAATCATGGCACTTTCTATTACCTGATCCATGATGGTTTTTGATGGATTAAACGCAGCCGCCGCACTTTGCGCGATATAAGACACGGTACGACCACGGACTTTCGCTAGCTGAGCTGGGGATAGCGTCAAGACATCCACACCATCAATGTGCACAGAACCCTCTACAATATGACAACCACTGCGAGCATAGCCCATTAAAGATAAAGCAATCGTAGTTTTGCCAGAACCAGATTCACCAATTAATGCTAATACTTCGCCTTTGTTGAGACTAAAGTTTGCACCATGAACAATCGGAATATCCACTCCTCCAGATCGTACAGCAACACGCAAACCACTTACCTTTACCAGTTCTGTCATCTTTTGTTCTCCTTAATGGGGTGCGGACTAATTGCCGATACTGTCGATCAGTAAGTTGACGCCAATAGTCAAAGACGCGATGGCAATAGCAGGCGCAATAACCGCTGGGGCACCCGCCCCTAAACCAGAGATGTTTTCGCGAACCAAAGAGCCCCAATCCGCATCAGGTGGCTGAATACCTAACCCTAAAAAACTCATGGAGCTTAACAACAGCACAATAAACACAAAACGCAAACCAAAATCGGTTATGACTGGACGAAACATATTAGGCAAGACTTCTTTAAAGATTATATAAGGCATGGATTCACCTCGAAGCCGCGCTACCTGAACATAATCTAATGTCATCACATTGACGGCCAACGCACGGGCAATACGAAAACTACCTGGCATATAAGCGATTGCCGCCATTATGATCAACAAAGGCACAGAAGAACCAAACGACGCCACCATAATCAAAGCAAACATTTTACTGGGAATTGAAATCAAGGCGTCTTGGGCTCGACTAATCACCGCATCCACCCAACCAGCCGACGCCGCCGCGACCAAGCCAGAAACAACACCGGCCGTACAAGCGGCCACGGTAGCCGCTAACGCAACACCAATGGTGTAAGGCGTGCCATTTAGCACTCGACTAAAGATGTCTCGGCCAAGGTAATCTGTTCCCATAAAGTGCTTCATACTCATTGGACCAAAGACGTCATAACTCACAAAATCATTAGCACCATAGGGTGCAACCATCGGCCCAATAATCGCCATGACGCCCCAAAACAGAATTAAAACCCCACCAATGCCCCCCCCTATAGAATGAAAATGAAAATGGGAGAAAAAAGATACATTATGACCGGAGGCAACCGGTGTAACAGAAGTCGTATTCTTACTCATGTTCGTAACCTCGGATTCGATGCAATCTCACAAATATCCGCTATCAACACTAAAATGAGATAACCAAAACAAAACAGCATGGCACAGCCTTGTACTAAGGGCATATCCCTTGTACTGACGGCATTAAGCATTAAGGTCGCTATACCAGGGTAATTAAAAATCGACTCAACGATAATCACACCGCCCAATAAATAAGACAGACTCAAAGCAATGGCGTTGGCAATTGGGCCAAGCGCATTAGGAAACACATGGCGTAGTACAATTCGAATTGGGCTAGCGCCTTTTAATAAAGCCATTTCCACATAAGGCGAACTTAACTGATCGATGACGGCTGCCCGAGTCATTCGTGCCATTTGAGCAACCAAAACACTGCACAATGTCAGTACAGGCATCGCAAAGACTGTCAGCATCTCCCCAAAAGTATGTGCACTCTCAATATGCGATAAAGCCGAAAACCACCCAAGTTTTACAGCAAAGATTAATACCGCAATGGTAGCGATGAGAAATTCAGGCACAGATACCGCAAATACCGCCAGCATATTACTGTAACGGTCAAACCAAGAACCACGATACATGGCCGAGAAAATACCAATCGACAAGGCAACTGGCACTGACACAATGGTCGCAAAGGCGGCCAAAATTAATGTGTTGGGCAAACGACTCCAGATTAGCTCCATAATCGACATGCCGTTGACCATAGAATAACCCGCATCGCCAACAAGTAAGCCACCAAGCCATTGAACATAACGAGTGTAAATGGGTAAATCCAAGCCTAACTGAGTCCTTAACGCCGCCAGAGTTTCTGGGGTGGCTGACTGGCCTAATAGTTCTTGTGCGGCATCACCGGGCAATAAATTGGTGATCATAAAAATCACTAATGAAACAATCCATAAGGTCAACAACCCCAACCCTATGCGATTCATAATAAGCCGTGAAATGGTTTGATTCATGGTTCACCTATCGTGCAGAGCGTTGTGGAAAGCACTTCCACAACGCAAACATTATTAACAAGGAAATGAGCCTTACACTTCCAGCCAAACTTGCTCTGCAAACATGTAACCCATGAAACCACCAAGCGGATGTGCTTTATAACCACCTAACTTACTACTACAGGCATCATTGATGCTGCTAAAGGTAGGAATACCAATACCACAATAATCATGAACAAGCGCCTGCATGTCGACATACATTTGCTTGCGCTTGCCTTCGTTCATTTCACCACGAGCCGCTATAAGCAATTCATCGAACTGCTTATTTTGCCAGCCAGATTCATTCCAATTGGCGTTAGATTGATAAAACAAACTGAAAATCAAATCGGCGGTTGGACGAGGGTTTATATTGGAAAAGCCTAACGAGTCCTTCATCCAGTGATTGGACCAATAACCGTCCGCTGGCACGCGTTTTATGTCCAGTTTAAGACCAATTTGCTGTCCTGATAATTGAACCAATTGCGCCATTTCAACCGAGTTATCGGCGGCAGAAGACGCCACCAATGGAATGCTTTGTCCTAATACGCCTGCTTTTTTGAAATGATATTTGGCTTTTTCTGGGTCGTATTCACGTTGTGGCAATCCGCTCGCGTAGTATCTATGCCCTTTCGGAATCGGTTGGTCGTTGGCAATCGTGCCAAAACCACGACAAGCAATGTTAAGGATTTGTTCACGATTGAGCAGAGATTTCATGCCCAATACAAAATCAGGATTTTGCACTGGACCAAGCTGATCACGCATCACCAAATTCGTATAACCACCAGAATCTGACTGTATGACTCGCGCTAATGGACTGGCGATTAACGAGGTCATTGAGCGCGGGTTTACTGAATTAATCAAATGTACATCGCCAGACAATAACGCATTAACTCGAGCTGGCTCATCGGGAATAGAGAACAGCTCTATTTCATCTAAATATGGAAGGCCTTTTTTCCAATAATCTGGATTACGTGTACCAACAGAGCGAATGCCAGGCTGGAATTCTTTACAGATAAAAGGCCCTGTACCATTGGCTTTGCTGAAGTCCGTTGTACCGTCACGTACGATTAAGAAGTGAGATACCGCTAGAATCGCAGGTAAATCCGCATTTTTAGTGGCCAGACTAATATGAACCTCATGCGTCCCCTTAGCTTTAACATCCACCATCTGCGCCGCTACACTGGCGACTTTAGAGCTTGTTTTAGGGTCTTTATGACGATTTAAACTGTATACCACATCGGCAGAAGTAAAAGGATTTCCATCATGAAAAGTGATGCCTTTGCGCAATTTGATGACCCAATTCTGAGCGTCTTGAGTATCAAAGGATTCCGCCAAGATCATTTTCGGAGCAAGACTTTCATCGAGCATGGTTAAGCCGTTATAGAACATGTATTGACGAGTATAATCGGTTGAACCTGAGCCTTTCGCTGGATCTAACGTATCCGCCGTAGAACCAGATTGACTGGCGACTTTAATCTTGCCACCACGGGTGCCTTTCATGGTATCAGCAAACGCCATAGACGAACCTGGCACTAAAACACCAGACCCTGCGGCAACCAATCCGCTTGTCACCATTCCACGTAACACCTGACGTCGTGAAACACCCTGTGTTACTACATTTGAACTCTTTTGATCCACCAACGAACGCGTTTTTTCATCTTTCATTTTATGGTTCCTTTTGTGAGTTGTTATGTCTTTTGTGTGTCGCTTTTTTTATAAATTCTTATCTTATTTATAATAATTTTTTATTTATTGCCCCTAAGAGGCGGAAACCTTGTTTTATGTTGTTTCTAGTGAATTAAGTCCTGAAAGCGGTAATAAGCTCCGACAAAAGGCAGAAACCAAGGCTTTCCGAAATGACCAGGTACGGACGGCCAATCTAGCGCTCGCCACGGGTTCGCCATTTCATTTCCCAACATCACCTGAGCCATCACCTTCCCCATGTGCGTTGACATTTGAACCCCATGCCCACTGTAACCAAGTGAGTAATACATGCCGTTGTGCTGGCCTGCTCTTGGTAGGCGATCCGCAGTCATATCCACGAGACCGCCCCAACAATAATCAATACGAACCTGACCAAGTTCTGGAAATACTTCGGCCATTGCAGCCCGAAGAATATGGCCACTTTTCTCATCAGAGCGAGGGTTCGACATGGCAAAACGGGCACGGCCGCCAAAGAGCAAACGATTATCAGGCGTTAGCCGAAAGTAATTACCAATGTGTTTAGAGGTGACATAACTGCGTTGTTTGACCAAAAGACGTGACAATAATTCTGGGGCCAATGGTTCGGTAACCACGATAAAACTACCGACTGACACTAGGCGTCGACGAAAGTAGCGAAAAGGCCCATTTGCCGAACTACCCGTCGCCAGAAATACTTTATCCGCCGTCACTGTGCCACGACTAGACGTTACTTGATAACGCTCAGTGGATAGGCGATCAATTCCGTCTACAGCCGCCGTCTCATAAAGCTTCGCGCCATATTTCACGGCGGCATCGGCTAAGCCTAAGCCAAACTTACCCATGTGCATCTGAGCACTGGTGGTTTGCAACATGCCGCCATAAAATTGATCTGTCCCCAGTTCGGCACGCACTTGATCGGCGGACATCATAATCACATTAGGGTCAACGTCGTTCACCAATATGTCATGAGCACGAGCTAACTTGTCGAAGTGCGTAGGCTTAGCCGCTAATTTAAGGCGACCATGGCGAGTAAAGTCACAATCAATGGCTTCTTCTTTTACAAAGTCAGCCACCGTATCGACCGCCGCCATATAAGAATGGTAAAACGCACGGGCTTGTTCTGTTCCTATACGCTGTGCTAAGGCAGCATAATCATGAGCCAGTCCCGCATTACATTGACCGCCATTACGACCCGATGCTTCCCCAACAATACGATCAGCCTCAAACAAAACAACCGAAAGACCTTGCTTAGCAAGCTCAATGGCCGCCGAAAGTCCAGTAAAGCCACCCCCCACAATCGCCACATCGTACTGTCCAGATGCAGCGCCTTGCTCACCCTTAGTGAAAGTGGAAACTGTGTCTAGCCAATAGGATTCTAACTTCATGATGACTCCGACTATGAAAGACAGACTAAACGCCCAGCAGATCCGCCAAACCCGCTAAATCCTTAACTTCATGATATTCGTAAAAAGGGGTGGAAGGCTCATGACCGCGGTTAACAAAGACTTTATTTTTAATGCCCATATCATGAGCCGACATCAAGTCATAACGTAAACTAGAAGAAACGTGTAAAACCTCTTCTGGACCACAGCCCAGTTTGTCCAGCATGTATTCAAACCCTTTTAAATTAGGCTTATAAGCCTGAACTTGTTCAGCGGTATAAACAGCATGAAAAGGCGCGCCTAATTTCTCAATGTTATGAGGGATTTGTTCATCCATGGCATTAGTCAAACCTACTAACTTAAATTTTGTCGCTAAACGTGCCAAGGCATCAGGCACATCAGAATGCGGGCCCCAAGTAGGAACAGCATTATAGAAAATCATGCCTTCATCATGACGGTATTCAATCCCCCAGCGCTGGCAAGTACGCTTAACCGCATTGCAGACCACTTGATCATAAGGCTTCCAATCACCTAGTACTTCATCCAAACGATACGCGGCAAAGTCTTTTACGAACTGGTCCATGTCTTCCTCAGCGATTCGATCTTCAAAGACACGGCGCGCGGTAGGTCCCATTTGGAAATAAATTAAAGTGCCATAGCAATCGAACGTAATGTACTTTGGATTCAGGGTAGACATGTTTTCTCTCCATTTAGCGATTCAGTAACCGGTATTTTTAATTCACTCAAAAAGAGTTCGTTGAAACGCCTTAACATTCTTTGAACTAAAAATACTTGATGAATTTATTACATCATTAAAACAAAACCTGTTTTGCCCGATTTCGTTTTCCTGTAACGCATTTTCAGCGGTATTGCCCCTTTGCCTCAGCACAATCTACTGCATAAAAACAGAATGTCGTTAATAGGCAAACTTTTAGGCGCCATAAATCATTAGGCCTCATCAGCCGAAAAATCGATCAGTACACTTTTGGTTTTTTGATTGGCTTCATAAGCAAAGCGACCAAGGTCTTTACCAATGCCAGAGCTTTTAAAACCGCCTGTTGGAATCGCAAAATCCCAGCTACGGCCATAGCGGTTTACCCAGACGGTACCAGCCTCTAACGCCTTCACCATGCGCATTGCACGATTTAAATCGGCCGTATGCAGACCTGCCGATAACCCATAGGATGGGTGAGATGCCAATTGCAATGCATCATCATCGCTATCAAAGGTTTCCACACATAAAACCGGGCCAAAGATCTCATCATGTACGGCTTCCATGCTCATATTTACATTGGTTAAAATGGTCGGTTTATAAAACGTTCTATTCTCTTCATCTAAACGCCCACCTCCAGCAAAGAGCTCACCACCTTGTTGAACAGTACGCTGTACAACACCATCAATGCGATCCAATTCTCGTGACGAAATAATCGGAGACATGGTGACATCACTTTGCCAAGTAGGGCCTGATACCATCTCAGTAAAAATATCGGAGATACGTGACACCAGCTGATCGGCAATGCCCTTTTGCACCAAAAGGCGTGACCCAGCCACGCATACCTGGCCAGCATTCGTGGTAATCGCAGCCGCAATTCGGCGTGCGACTTTATCAATACTTTTAATATCGTCGAATACCAATTGTGGACTCTTACCACCCAGCTCTAGTGTCACGGGTTTCGTACCCGTTTGTGCGCAAGCCGTCATAATCAGAGCGCCGGTTTTGGTCGATCCAGTAAAGGTGACTTTCGAGATACGTGGATGACGACAAATAGCATCACCAACACGGCCATCCCCTTGTACTACATTAAAAATACCCGGCGGGATGCCCGCTTCGATGGCCAACTCAGCTAAACGCACGACACTAAAAGGGGTCATTTCTGAAGGCTTCAAAACCACGGCATTTCCGGCCGCCATGGCTGGGGCTATTTTCCAAGACGCCATGACCAAAGGAAAATTCCAAGGGGCAATCGCACCAACCACACCATAAGGCTCAGTAATTGTCATTCCTAAACTACCGTTAGCCGTTGGAATCACTTCGCCACCACATTTGTCCGCAAATTCAGCAAAGAAACGAATACCCTCTGCACAAAATGGTATATCCCACTGGGTCGCAGCCAAGATAGGGCGAGTCGACCCCATTGCCTCAAGGGGAGCAAGCACATTCACATCCGCTTCAATCAAGTCTGCCCAACGTTTCATCACCTTTGCTCTATCACGAGGAGATTGCGTGGCCCAATTACTTTGCTGAAAAGCCTGCCATGCGTTTTCCACGGCATGATCGACCAAATCAAGGTCAGCAACAGAAATAGAAGCATAAGCCTGACCATCAGATGGACGCCAAACATCCATTTCTTCACCACGGTTGAAAGCTTTACCACCAATAAAGTGGCTATTAGGAATCTGCACATCCACTGGACTAAAAGATGTCATGTATTCATTTCCTCACTCTTAATACGAATTACACAAACGAACCTTGAGCGAATAGAAGTCATCACAAGCATGGCGTTTGCTGTTGGTTCTATTTTAAGCGGGTAGAAGAAGCGTTTTATGCCGTTAAAAAGTAAGACGACGATATAAAGCTACCTTTGTAGCAAGATGATTAAGCCATTGATGCTGAATTCTCATTTGTGTCTATCACCCTGATATCACAAGCCTAAGTGGCAAGAACGTCCTAGTATTTAGTGGCACGCAATGACAAACTAAGCGCTGTATTTACAATCCACTGTATTTATAGAAAGTAGAGGTGGCAAACGTGCCTAGCGAGACATCGAAGCGATTAGAAACATACGAACTCACCATCAGAGAAATGACGCTCGAGGATATCGATAAGCTACATGAGCTTTCAATCACCGTACTCTGGCCACATCGCCCTGAGGATTGGCGCATGTTACTAACATTAGGGAAGGGATTTGTGGGCTGTGATCCAATTGGTCGAATCGTCGCTTCTGGCATGTGGTTTCCGATAGGCAGTGATTTCACCACTATTGGTATGGTGATTACCTCGCCTCGTCTACAAGCTTTAGGGGGTGGACGCTGGATGATGAAGCACGTGATGGCACAATGCGAAGATCGTGACATTGTCTTGAGCTCAACAAAAGCTGGATACCGACTGTATACGTCACTTTCTTTCCAACCCGTCAGCACCATTTTTCAATATCAAGGCATTGCCACGTCGATAGATCCATCTCACCTTGTCGTTAATGAAAGTGTTAGACAACTTGAACCCAAAGATACAGAAAGCATACTGCAACTGGATAAAAGTACCTTTGGTACTGATAGAAGCAACATTATCAAAACCGTCCTAGAAAAATCTCAAGGCTCGGTACTCGTCCGTAATAATAAGATTTTGGGATTTGCATTATGTCGAAAGTTTGGTCGCGGCCATGTTATTGGACCAGTCGTTGCTCAAAACAGTGCTGATGCCATTGCCTTAATCGCCCCTCATGTTAATCAGCATGCTGGACAATTCCTACGCATCGATACAGCAGAACAAGACAAGCTCTTTACGGACTTCCTAAACACATCAGGCATGCAAGAATTTGATACGGTCACCGCCATGACAAATAAACCACTTAAAAAAGCAGAGTCTGAGTTCCATAGTTTTGCTTTAGTTAGCCAAGCACTCGCCTAATTAAATAACAGACGAGTGCTTTCTCATTTAAAGCCACTGCGTCTTTGGTGATGACCTATTCATTATTAGCCTATCACTTACACTATTCTATTGAATAACATCCTCATAGGTTCTTTTAAATCATCACAATATTGTGCCGTTACGGAACAATATTTCGGTAGATTTATACTATCAATGCTGGCTTCTCAGAGCTTACTGCCGAATTTCATTTTCACCTTATTTTACGGCAAGAACATCCTAGTATTTACCTAACTCAAGCTCCAAAATATTCTTCATATTATAAGGAGACAAGCCATCATGACAGTGACTCAAACCCCTCTTTCCATTTCTTACCGCGCGATGACTGAAGCCGACCTGAATACGGCCTACACGCTTTCCCAAGCCGTAAAATGGCCACATCGTATTGATGACTGGAAAATGGTTCATCATCTCGGCTCTGGATTTGTAGCGGAATACCATAATCAACCCATTGGTACCGTCTTGTGTTGGGACCATGGCGAAAAATACTCGTCTCTTGGTATGGTCATTGTCTCTCCAGAAAAACAAGGCAACGGCATTGGGCGCCAGCTAATGAATCAAATATTGGACGAGATCGGTGAACAGAAAAATGTCCTGCTATTCGCAACCCCCTCAGGCCAACCTCTTTATGAAAGCTTTGGCTTCAGGGCTTCTGGCACGGTTTATCAGCACCAAGCCATCGTTGAAAATGCGATTGCGATTGAAACAAATGAGAAAGAAGAACTGCGTCACATTGACCGAGAAGATTATGCAAAAATCGCCAAGTTAGCCGAAACAGCCTGCGGCCTTACTCGAGCAACAACACTCAATGAAATCCTAAAATCGGCTTCTGGCATCGCGATGGAAACACAAGGTGACATCACTGGCTTTGCACTTATACGTCAATTTGGCCGTGGTTATGCGATTGGTCCTGTTATCGCATCCTCACAAGAGCAAGCCAAAGTCATGATCCAATCATTGATCAATGATCATATAAATGAATTTGTCCGTATCGACATACCGCAAAGTAGTGAGCTAAACACTTGGTTAACCGAAATTGGCTTACCTCAGGTGGATACCGTAGTAGAAATGGTACGCGGTGAAATACCACAAAGAGACAGCAAGATACGTCAGTTTGCCTTAATCAGCCAGGCCTTAGGCTAGGAATTTAAATCAACGAGGTGAGTAAAAAATAGGGGCAATTCTCAATAAATCAAGCTGTCGAGGCTTGTCCCTAATGCCGTTATTCTAATTCTATATTCTATTTGATAGACAAGGGCTTCACTTTAAGTATGGCCCAACCAAACATTGAAACCCCATCATTACTTCCTTTTGATTTATTTTATTTGTAAGGACGTTTCTTTAAGAACAGGCGCCGGAATGATTGGCACCTCTCCTTATTATCACCTTTGTAATCAATGAGCTACTGACAGAATCTGACACTAAATAGGTCTATAATTTTTACCTCATTTCTAATAGACAAGGCACAGCTTCATGCCCGAGCTTTTCAAAGATAAGTTTAATCCTCAAGTGATCGAATCGATGGCGGCACATTTTCAAGCGGCTTGGAGTGAATTCGACCAAGTCAGCTTTGTTGATTTCGCCACAAATGACCTCGCCAATTTAGAGCTAAAGGAACGCTCCAAACAAATCACCGAGGCGATGTTTTGCTATTTACCTAACGATTTTACGTTAGCGTCTGACATTCTATTCGCCAGCCTACGTCCCTATAAAACAGAAGATATTTATGGGTTAACGCCAGATAACGACGGCATTGTTGGTTGGGCGATTATGCCAATGGCGGATTATGTGGGCTGGTACGGACAAGGTCACCCTGACTTATCCATGGCCTTATTAAAAGAAATGACGAAACGATTTTCGTCTGAGTTCGGCATACGTCATTTTCTATTATCAGAGAATAAATCAAAGACACTCGCCACGTTGAAAGAGTGGACAACGGACGACAATTACCATGTTCGACGCTTAGTCTCCGAAGGCATTCGCCCTCGCCTTCCTTGGGCAATGCAATTACCCGACTTCATCGCGAATCCAATGCCTGTCATTGAATTACTCGAAACACTAAAAGACGATCCAGAAGAGTATGTGCGTCGTTCTGTTGCCAATAACCTAAATGACATTGCCAAAGATCACCCAGACCTTGCGGCAAACATTGCTCTAAAATGGATGGCCGATGCAGACGAAAATCGCAAAAAACTCATACGCCATGCGTGCCGCACCTTGTTGAAGCAAAGCCATCCGACTGCGTTGCAAGTCTTTGGTTACCTTCCAGTTCAAGTTAAAAAAGCCAAACTCAAAATAGCAACACCAACCGTATACTTAAACGAACATCTAGAATTTGAATTACACCTTGTATCAGACTCGTCTGAGAACCAATCTTTGATGATCGATTATATTATTCATCATCAGAAGAAAAATGGTGTCACTTCACCCAAGGTGTATAAAGGTAAAAAAGTCATTCTTAAAGCAGGAAACACGCTTAATTTTACTAAGCGACATCCATTCAAACAGGTGACAACACGAGTCTATTACCCAGGGCAACACGCCGTTGAGATAATCGTCAACGGTGTCTCCATTGCGAAGTCTGAGTTTCAATTTGCCTTGAACAATACCCCCTAACGACAGGCATCCTCACCTAATCATTCGAGCCTTTTGATAGATGCCCTTTTATAATCAACAAAGGCGTTGATCTTCGCTGGATACATGAGATAGCTCAAACAATTTACCAGAGCAAATCTTCCTTTGAAAAGTGACGTCTCATCTAACAAACGTTAGCGAGCACCATAGTTCTGATTTCGTTCAAAGGCCACTTTAATGTTTTCCACCGCTATGTCGAAAGCAAGCTTTGGCGGCATATCGTTCAAGATATCACTTATGGCTTTTTTATAACTAGAAGAGATCACTGCATAGGCGGGTGTTTCAGGTCTCAATATTGAAAAACGTTTAGAAAAATCAAACAACATACGCCAACGTCCTTCTTCTGAATAACTGTCTGTTAGTTCTAGAGCATTAGCATTTGTCGGAAAAATACCGATGACTTTAGACACAGCAGCCTGCTCTTCCGCCGTCATTAAAAAAGTCAGTAAATCTTTTGCGGCTTCAGGGTAAGAACATGACTCGGTCATCGCCCAATGCCATGAGCCACCGCCGATCCTAGCGCCATGACCAAAATCTGGAACGGGTAGTACCGCTAAATCTTCTTTGAATCGATTATAATAGGAAGTTAAAGACCATGAGCCACCGTATTGAATACCAATGTCACCATTAACAAAGCCATTATCGTTTTGTGGATAGGCATTAATATACTTATCTTGCACTAAGCTTTGTATCCATAAACCAAACTGTATTGCTTCTGGGGAGTTCAGAACGCCTTCGACAGTCATAAAGTCACTACGATCGATAAGATCAGCCCCCCACGAAAGCATCAAAGGCGCCCAAGCATAAGGAATCCATTCCGTCACGTCTTGAGCTCTCATGTCCAATGGGTATTGGTAATCCCCTGTTGCTTTGACGGCATCTAACACTGCCATAAATTCTGTTTTATTCCATGGCCTATCTATGGTCGGGTAACGAACACTAATTTTTTCAAGAAGAGACTTAGTCGTAAAAAGGGCTAAAGCAACCTCTGCTCCTCCTACAGAGTAGACTCTGCCATTATAAACTCCCTTTCCTGTCGTATTTAAAGAAGCCAATACTTTATCATCCAACAATCCATCCAATGGATGAAGAAAACCTCTCCATGCAAAATTTGGAACAAGCGGTTGATCTATTGCTATAATACAAGGTAACAACTCTGCCTGAGCAGCCGCTCTTATAGACAAAGTGTAAGATGCTTCAGGAATAAGATCAGGCACCACACGCCACTTATTCTGGCTGTCATTAAAACGTTGAATGGCCGCCAATGAGTTCCTTACTACAGTTTCACTGGACATATGACGCCAAAGCGATATCTCCTGCGGTGCAGCCATTAACACATCGGAAAAAAAACTTAGCCCAACAAGCCACCATACCGGAAGTTTCATTATTGCCCCCTAAACATTACGTCTATTATTTATCCAAATAATGATTGGATTCATTCTCAGACTGAAATATTGCGATTGTTTCAGATAACGTTTCTATGGTTAAAGGGCGAGCAAAATAATAACCCTGAACTCGATTACAACCATAGCTCAATAGCTTTTGAAATTGCTCTTTTGTTTCAACACCTTCTGCAACGACTAATAAACCACATAAACGTCCAATCTCAATAATCATACGAACCAACATGTCACTTTGGTAAATCTCCAAAAATTTATTGATAAATGAGCGGTCTATCTTAATTTCAGTGAGTGGTAAGCTATTGATATAACTAAGTGAAGAATACCCTGTGCCAAAGTCGTCTAACGATAACGCAAAACCCAACTCTCTAAGTTTACTTAACAAGGGCTTTACGACGTCTAAGCGATGAATAAATATATTTTCGGTCAACTCTAAAGTAATACGTTTAGGATCAATACCAACATCATGGCAAATATCTAATATGATAGGGCCAAAATCGGGTTCAAGCAGTTGTACTGGGGAAATATTTACAGATAAATTAATCGCGTCCTCTTCATTTGAAGATAATGCACAAATATCTTCACATGCTCTTCTAAACACAAATAAGCCCAATTCGTGAATGCCTCCTGTTTCTTCCGCAATAGATACAAATTCATCAGGAAAAATATCGCCCAATGTTGGATGTTTCCAACGAATTAAGGCTTCGACACCAACCAGTTTTTTATCAATCGCTCTCATTTGCGGTTGATAATGTAGTGACAGTTGATCCTTTTCAATGGCATGAAGTAGCTCATTCTGGATGTTCATTTTTCGCTTAATTTGCTTACTGATACAGTTGCTGTAGAAAAGAAAGTCGCCTTTTTTATCCGCTTTAGACTTATACAGTACTGTATCGGCCTGACTGATTAAAGTTTCCGGATTCACACTGTCATCCGGACACATAGACACACCAATAGTACAGCTTACATTTAGTGTTCTACCCTCTATAATGACAGGCGAAAATAAAGCCTCATTTATTAATTTGACTTTTGCTTGTGCCTCAGCCTTGTTCTTTAAACTTGAAAAGCAGAAGACAAATTCATCACCACCAAATCGTGAAACACTGCTATGGAGGTCCATAAATGCCTTAAACCTTTCTGCCACAACTTCAAGCAATAAATCCCCTGCATAATGCCCATACAGATCGTTAACATTCTTAAAATTATCCAAGTCAACAAACATGATGGCTAGTTTTTCGCCTTTCCGGTTCGATAATTGAATTTTCTCTTCGATGTCTCGAAGCATAAGAATACGGTTGGGCAGACCCGTTAACGCATCATGTAGCGCCATATATTCCATTTTATTTTTGGTATTATTGAGCTCAGTAAAATCGGCTTTTATCTTACTTTGGAAAATGCCAAAACGCCTTGCAATCAAGTTGCCCACATACAAGGAAGAGAATGTCAGTAAAACCATTGAGATAATCGTGAGATAAACCAATCGAATTAAGCTTTGATTATTTAATTCAATCAATTGCTCTTCTTTTTCTCGTATGTGTTTTTCAAACGTTTGAGCACTAAAGCCCGTGCCAATAATCCAATTCCACTCTTTTATTTCTTTGACGTAGCTCACTTGCTCTAATGATGCATTACCACTTAACGTAAGTGGCTTTGAAAAACGAACGTATCCACCACCATTTTTGACTTGAGTCGAGATGTTTTTCATCAACTCATGGTCGAGCTTGCTCCCGACCGATAGATTTAAACCTAAGAAATCGTTTCTATGATGTGCTAATAAAGTCCCATTACGCTGAATAACAAAAAAATAACCATTATCTCCATATTCATATCCTGAGAACCATTTTAACAATGACGTTTTCACCCCCTCTTCAAAGTCAGTAAGATACTCACCAGTACCAATAGACCAGTTATAAGGCTCAAATTTCTTTAGGTATCCGACTTTTTCCGTCTCTTGGTCATCTATAGAATCTGGTTTTTTATAATGCCATTTCAGCGGGCCCTCATTTCTTTCACCTGTCAACTTCAGCATTTTACGCGTAATAAAATGGCCTCTACTGTTCTGTAAATTCCAAGCATTCTTGCCTTCTAGGCTAGGATGGGCACTGTTCATAATAACGGTGCCATCATTAGCAATAATGAAAAAATAACCTCGACCATCAAAGAAGCGAATCGGCCTAAGAGCTTCAACAATAAGTTTACTGACCTCGGCTTTCGGCTTCCCTAGATTTTGAGCATAAATATGATTAGCGATTCCGAATGCTTCATAAACACGTTGTTTAGAAAGGTCTTTCAGCTCGCTTTCTGATTGAGACTTCTCAAGCAAAACTTGCTTATAAACTTGATGAACCTGAGACCGAATTGAGTCTTTACGCTGAAGAATAAGCTCTTCTCGTAAGTTTTGGATACTTAGCTCGGCTTGATCACGGTTATCCTTAATTGCGATCAGGTTTACGGCTAATGCAAATACAAATACAACCACTACTGGGGCGTACCGAATCAAATTTAATAATTGCTTGTTATCAAGTAATGACATTACAGCCCACCCATTATGCGATCACAAACCCCGTACTGGCATTTGAATATTTATATAGTATAGACAGATAGTTGCGATATTTTAAGAGAAGGCAATAGAAGGACAAGGAATAAGTGGATAGCATTCATCATCACCCTGCGAGCAATGTTGACTCCTTATCAGAAGACAAAAGCTAAAGGAATGTGTTAGATAGATGAGCTTTCCGCAAAAAGGGGGTAATTAAAAATAGAACCACTGGAGAAAGAGTATCTAAAGAGAGGATAAAAAAAACAAAATCATGGTGGGTGTGGAGAGGTTCGAACTCCCGACATTCGCCTTGTAAGGGCGACGCTCTCCCAACTGAGCTACACACCCATCGTAGTTTTACATCTTTGAGGAAGATGTGGAGTTAAGAACTCCCGGTATCTATGCGCCTTGTCAGGACAACTCCCAACTGAGCTACACACCCGTTGCAATTATAGATCTGACAATCGGAGTTATAAACTCACGCAATCAATGCGTCTTATAAGGACAAAATCCAAACTAAACGACACATCCATCTTAATTTTATATCTTGAGGAAAAATGGCGGAACGGACGGGACTCGAACCCGCGACCCCCTGCGTGACAGGCAGGTATTCTAACCAACTGAACTACCGCTCCATTGTCATAGATTGTTTAACCACTTTCCTATTAAGTGGTGGGTGTGGAGAGGTTCGAACTCCCGACATTCGCCTTGTAAGGGCGACGCTCTCCCAACTGAGCTACACACCCATCGTAGTTTTACATCTTTGAGGAAGATGAGGAGTTAATAACTCCCGGTATCTATGCGCCTTGTCAGGACAATTCCCAACTGAGCGACACACCCATCGTAATGATGGTATTACTTACCAACTTACCTTATCAAAAGTAAGTGGCGGAACGGACGGGACTCGAACCCGCGACCCCCTGCGTGACAGGCAGGTATTCTAACCAACTGAACTACCGCTCCATTGTCATAGGTTGTTTAACCACTTTCCTATTAAGTGGTGGGTGTGGAGAGGTTCGAACTCCCGACATTCGCCTTGTAAGGGCGACGCTCTCCCAACTGAGCTACACACCCATCGTAGTTTTACATCTTTGAGGAAGATGAGGAGTTAAGAACTCCCAGTATCTATGCGCCTTGTCAGGACAATTCCCAACTGAACCACACATCCATCGTAATGATGGTATTACTTACCAACTTACCCTATCAAAAGTAAGTGGCGGAACGGACGGGACTCGAACCCGCGACCCCCTGCGTGACAGGCAGGTATTCTAACCAACTGAACTACCGCTCCATTGTCATAGATTGTTTAACCACTTTCCTATTAAGTGGTGGGTGTGGAGAGGTTCGAACTCCCGACATTCGCCTTGTAAGGGCGACGCTCTCCCAACTGAGCTACACACCCATCGTAGTTTTACATCTTTGAGGAAGATGAGGAGTTAATAACTCCCGGTATCTATGCGCCTTGTCAGGACAATTCCCAACTGAGCGACACACCCATCGTAATGATGGTATTACTTACCAACTTACCTTATCAAAAGTAAGTGGCGGAACGGACGGGACTCGAACCCGCGACCCCCTGCGTGACAGGCAGGTATTCTAACCAACTGAACTACCGCTCCATTGTCATAGGTTGTTTAACCACTTTCCTATTAAGTGGTGGGTGTGGAGAGGTTCGAACTCCCGACATTCGCCTTGTAAGGGCGACGCTCTCCCAACTGAGCTACACACCCATCGTAGTTTTACATCTTTGAGGAAGATGAGGAGTTAAGAACTCCCAGTATCTATGCGCCTTGTCAGGACAATTCCCAACTGAACCACACATCCATCGTAATGATGGTATTACTTACCAACTTACCCTATCAAAAGTAAGTGGCGGAACGGACGGGACTCGAACCCGCGACCCCCTGCGTGACAGGCAGGTATTCTAACCAACTGAACTACCGCTCCATTGTCATAGATTGTTTAACCACTTTCCTATTAAGTGGTGGGTGTGGAGAGGTTCGAACTCCCGACATTCGCCTTGTAAGGGCGACGCTCTCCCAACTGAGCTACACACCCAATTCATTTAACCTTAAACCGATACTTTTAAAGAAAGCATGGTGCCGCCACCAAGAGTCGAACTCGGGACCCTCTGATTACAAGTCAGATGCTCTACCAACTGAGCTATAGCGGCTAAACGCTAAATCAAATTGTGTATTACTAACTTTTAATAAGTAGTAATGGTGCCGCCACCAAGAGTCGAACTCGGGACCCTCTGATTACAAGTCAGATGCTCTACCAACTGAGCTATAGCGGCTTATCTTACGCAGTTCACTTTTATCTTCACTTAAATCATTAAATGGTGCCGCCACCAAGAGTCGAACTCGGGACCCTCTGATTACAAGTCAGATGCTCTACCAACTGAGCTATAGCGGCCAAATAAAAGCAAAATCGTTTTTCATCCCTCACCTCAGGTGAGAAACTTTGACCAAGAAATGGTGCCGCCACCAAGAGTCGAACTCGGGACCCTCTGATTACAAGTCAGATGCTCTACCAACTGAGCTATAGCGGCTAAAACAAATTCTTGGTCGGGACGGCAGGATTTGAACCTGCGACCACTAGCACCCCATGCTAGTGCGCTACCAGGCTGCGCTACGCCCCGATGCAAACAACAACTCTGTCGTTGTCAGCGGGTGCGTATATTACTATAACGAATTGAAAAGGGAAGACTTTTATCATTTTTTTTTCAATTTAGTCTGGCGAGTTCTAAAACGGAGAATAATCGATTAAGCATTGATCTAAATATCATTATTTCACCTAAAACCATGAAATTTTATCGACTTTGTCCGCTCATAATTCTGTTCTAAAGTTTTCGAATCCCAAAACAACAAAAAGCCACCCTAAGGTGGCTTTCATCATAAACAACAGATCACTCTTGCATGTAGTCTTCAACTTTAGACTTAAGCTTCTGCCCTGGCCTAAAGGTCACCACAGTACGAGCCGTGATAGGAATCTCTTCCCCTGTTTTCGGGTTTCGACCTGGTCGCTGACTTTTCTCACGAACTTCAAAATTTCCAAAGCCCGACAGTTTAACTTGTTCTCTTTCTACAAGTGAGCTTCGTACCACATCGAAAAAACCTTCAACCAAATCTTTTGCATCTTTTTTACTAAGACCAATTGAATCGACTAAGTTTTCAGCTAAATCTGCCTTCGTCAACGATCCCATAAATCTACCCCCTTACAACGGCTCCCAATTGTTCGGACAGTGCTTTCACAGTCTGTTCGACAGAGTTGTTTACTTCTTCATCACTAAGAGTGTGTGAAGGATGCTGCCACGTCAAGCCCAAAGCGACACTTTTTTGCGATTCATCAATACCTTGCCCCTGATAAACATCAAAAACCAAGACTCCTTTGAAGGCATCACCAGCGGATTCCACGATGACTTTTTCCAGCTCACTAACCGGCACCGCGCGATCAACCAACAAGGCCAAATCACGACGCACCTCAGGAAAACGAGACACAGCTTTGTATTCAGGTAACCTTGCATTCAATACCGCTTCCAAGGCAATATCAAACACATAAAGCGTTTGGTTCGCCCCTAGGGATTTGGCTAACTGAGGGTGTAACTCCCCCATCATGCCAACAAATTGACCGTCCAAATACACATCAGCAGAACGCCCAGGGTGCAAAAATTCACACTCAGAGCGCTGATACGTTGGCTGACCACCGTTATTGACCTCAAACAGAGCTTCCACATGCGATTTCAAATCATAAAAATCGACTTTTTCATTGTTGTGATACCAAGCTTCTGGATGACGGCTACCCGCAATCAAACCTGAAATTTGTAACTGTTGATCCAACTCATCTAGCGCTTCAACCGTACCGATAAAACGACGCCCCGTTTCAAACAAACGCACTCGAGACTGCTGACGGTTCTGATTGTACAAATACGCTTTCACCAGACCAGGAATCAAGCTTGGACGCATGACCCCCATATCCGCAGAGATCGGATTTTCTAACGGAACGGGTTCGATTTCAGGCAAAAATTGCTTACTCAAGCTCGGATCAATAAAGCTGTACGTCACCGCCTCTTGATAGCCACGAGCGACCAAGGTAGAACGCAAAGATTGAATCGGCGTTTTGGATTCACTCAATGGCGTAAAGTTAACCGCAGCCGTTGGCATGGACGAAGGCAGATTATCGTATCCGTAAATACGAGCAACCTCTTCGATCAAGTCCGCCTCAATGGCAATATCGAATCGATGAGAAGGCGCTTTCGTCACCCAAGCCTGATCCGTTACTTCCACCATATCCAGACCAAGACGAGTTAAGATATCCGTCACCAAATCTTTATCCAAAGACACTGCAAGATATTGATCCAACTTTTGACGACGTAAAGTGACTTCTGCAGCAACTGGCAAAGCACTTTCATTTACCGCCTGTGTCATTGGACCCACTTGACCGCCAGCAATCTCCAACACTAACTGGGTCGCACGCTCAATGGCTTTCTCTTGCAACGATGCATCAACACCACGCTCGAAACGATGCGAAGAATCCGTGTGTAAGCCATAAGAACGCGCTTTACCAGCAAGGGCTAACGGTGTGAAAAAAGCACTCTCTAAGAAGATATCTTGTGTTTGCTCGTTTACACCAGAACCTTCCCCCCCCATCACGCCGGCAATAGCCAGCGGCGCTTGCTCATCTGCAATCACCATGGTGTCTTCGCGTAAGCTAACCTCTTGACCATCCAGCAGTACGATTTTCTCGCCCGCTTCAGCCATACGCACAACCACTGAGCTGTTTAAATTCGCCAAGTCAAACGCGTGCATTGGCTGACCCAATTCCAACATCACGTAATTAGTAATGTCGACAATAGGATCAATGGAACGAATACCACTGCGACGCAGTTTTTCTGTCATCCACAATGGTGTTTCTGCCGTGACGTTAACACCGCGAATAACACGCCCAAGGTAACGAGGACATGCTTCTGTAGCATCGACTTTCACCGGGAAAGTATCAGTGATGGTCACCTCTGCCACTTCAATCGCAACAGATGTAAGGTCGACTTTGTTCAACACGCCAACTTCGCGCGCCAAACCTGCAACACTTAAGCAGTCACTGCGGTTCGGTGTCAGATCAACATCAATGATCTGATCATCTAGACCAAGAAAAGCACGGAAATCTTCACCTGCTTTAGCGCTTAGCGGTAACTCCATAATGCCATCGTTATCTTCACTCACACCCAATTCAGAGGCGGAACACAACATGCCAAACGACTCAACCTGACGCAGCTTCGCTTTTTTGATTTTAAAATCCGCACCCAATACCGCACCAATTTTGGCAAACGGAATCTTGATACCTGGGCGCGCATTCGGTGCACCACATACTACCTGGAACTCTTCAGAACCATCCGATACACGGCACACTTGCAATTTGTCGGCATTAGGGTGCGGCTCAGCGGCCAATATTTCACCCACAACAACGCCACTGAACGACTCCGCAGCAGGAATTACTTCGTCTACTTCCAAGCCGGCCATGGTAATTTGAGCAACCAAATCATCGCTACTGATGTTTGGATTGACCCACTCTCTTAGCCAATTCTCACTAACTTTCATATAAACATCCTAGGTCGACTGATTACTTAAACTGCTTGAGGAAACGTAAGTCGTTTTCAAAGAACATACGCAAGTCATCTACCTTGTAACGCAGCATGGCAAAACGCTCAACACCCATACCAAAAGCAAATCCAGTGTATTTTTCCGGATCAATACCTGACATTTCCAATACTTTTGGATGCACCATGCCACAACCTAACACCTCCAACCAAGACTCTTCGCCCTTGCTGTTGGTACGCATGATGTCCACTTCGATGGACGGTTCTGTAAATGGGAAATAGCTTGGTCGAAAACGCACTTTTAAATCGTCTTCGAAAAACACATTCAAAAACTCATGAAGAATACCTTTCAAATCAGCGAAAGAAATATTCTCATCAATCAACAAGCCTTCCACTTGATGGAACATAGGCGTGTGAGTTTGGTCAGAATCGCAACGATAAACACGACCCGGACAAATAATTCGGATAGGCGGCTGAGACGTTTCCATAGTACGTACCTGAACAGGCGAGGTATGGGTTCTCAGGACCGTATTAGGGTTAAAATAGAAAGTATCCTGCATCGCACGCGCTGGATGGTGCGCCGGAATATTCAACGCTTCGAAGTTATGATAATCATCTTCGATTTCTGGCCCCGCAGCCACATCAAAACCTATGCCCCGAAAGAAAGTTTCAATACGATCCATGGTTCTCGTAACAGGGTGCAAACCACCAACATCATCGCCTTTACCAGACAAAGAGATGTCAATTGTTTCAGTGGCTAACTTTGCATTCAAGGCGGCTTTGGCAAGATCACCTTTACGAGCATTTAGCTTTTCTTGAACTTGTCCTTTTGCTTCATTCACCAATTGACCAAATTTAGGTCGATCTTCGGCTGAAACATTACCAAGTTGTTTTAACAAAGCGGTCAGTGCGCCTTTTTTACCCAGATAATGTACACGCACATCATCTAACGCGGACTCACTTTCAGATGCTTCTACTGCGCTTAGCGCATCAGCAAGAATCTGCTTTAGGTTCTCCATCATACACTCCAAAAAATAAAATAGGGGAAGAGCGCTTGCTCTTCCCCTATCAAAGACTGCATTGGATAACTCGTTCTATTAAGATACTCTCTTTCAAGATCGAATCACCCTAAGGCTACGTCAGAATTAAGCCAAGCTTGCTTTCGCTTTTTCAACGATCGCTGCAAAAACTTCTTTCTCGTACACAGCTAGATCAGCCAAAACTTTACGGTCGATTTCAATTGTGGCTTTCTTAAGACCAGCAATGAAACGGCTGTAAGACAAACCATTTAGACGAGCCGCTGCGTTGATACGAGCAATCCACAATGCGCGGAATTGACGCTTACGCTGACGACGGTCACGGTATTGGTATTGACCAGCTTTGATGACAGCTTGTTTAGCTACACGAAATACACGGCTACGTGCACCGTAGTAACCTTTAGCTTGCTTTAAAATCTTCTTGTGACGGCGACGAGCCTGAACACCACGTTTTACGCGAGGCATAATATAAACCCTTTACTAATAATTAATGACTAAAAATGAAACTTAAACGTATGGCAACATGCGTACAATTAACGCTTTGTCGCTTTGTGCAACTTGGTTCAAAGAACGAAGATGACGTTTACGCTTAGTCGATTTCTTAGTCAAAATGTGACTAGTATGAGACTGCTTATGCTTAAAACCATTCGCGGTACGTTTGAAGCGCTTAGCTGCGCCACTGTGTGACTTAATTTTGGACATGATAAAACCACTCTCGCATTCGTTAATGTTAGTGTAATTTCTAGCTGGCTAACCTAAATAGGCTAGCCAATGAAATCACTTCTTCTTTTTGGGGCCTAGCACCATAGTCAATTGACGACCTTCCATTTTCGCAGCTTGCTCTACTGCACCATATTCCTCTAAGTCTTGAGCGACTCGATTCATAAGCTGCATACCAAGCTCCTGATGGGCCATTTCACGACCGCGGTATCTTAGTGATACTTTGGCCTTATCCCCGCCTTCAAGGAAACGTATCAGGTTGCGGAGTTTTACCTGATAATCCCCTTCCTCCGTCCCTGGACGGAATTTCATTTCTTTAACCTGGATTTGCTTCGCATTCTTTTTCTGAGCAGCTTTGGCTTTCTTCTGCTCAAAAATATGCTTACCGTAATCCATAATTTTACAAACAACTGGATCTGAGTCAGCAATTTGCACTAAGTCAAGGCTCGCTTCTTGAGCTGCTTTAAGCGCCTCTTCAATCGATACAACACCAATTTGTTCACCATCAGCTGCGATTAGACGCACTTCGGTTGCTCGAATGTTCTCGTTGATTTGAGGACGCTGCTTGCTAGCGGCACGTCCACGATTCATATTACCTTTTATAGCTCTATCTCCACTTCTTGTTTACGGCTACGGCGAGCAACTTCTTTTTGAAGCAAATCTTCAAAATCAGAAATACTCATTACTCCAAGATCTTCACCTGTACGTGTTCGAACAGCGACTTGTTGATTTTCAACTTCTTTGTCACCGATAACGATCATGTAAGGCACTCGTTGAAGAGTATGCTCGCGAATTTTAAACCCGATCTTCTCGTTTCTCAAGTCAAGTTTTGCTCTAAAGCCATTTGAATTCAATCTTTTTTCCAAATCTGAGCAATAATCAGCTTGGCGATCGGTGATATTCATGATCACTACTTGCTCAGGGGCTAACCAAACAGGGAAAGCACCTTCGTTTTCTTCAATCAAAATCCCAATAAAACGCTCTAATGATCCAACAATGGCACGATGCAACATCACTGGCGTTTGGCGCGAACCATCCTCAGCAACATATTGCGCGTTCAATCGTGTTGGCATAGAGAAATCAACTTGGATGGTACCACACTGCCAAACTCGACCAATGGCATCCTTCAAAGAGAATTCGATTTTAGGACCATAGAAAGCCCCCTCACCTGGCAACTCTTCCCACGCCAAGTTAGCCGAATCCAAAGCATCGGCTAAGGCTTTCTCAGCTTTATCCCACACTTCGTCCGAACCCACTCGCTGCTCTGGTCGAGTCGACAAACGATAAATAATATTATCAAAACCAAAGTCCGCATAAACTTCATGCAACAGATCGATAAATTCAGATACTTCTTGTTGAATTTGACCTTCAGTAACAAAAATGTGGCCGTCATCTTGCACAAAATTACGTACACGCATAATGCCATGCAACGCACCCGACGGCTCATTACGGTGACAAGAACCAAACTCTGCCATCCGGAAAGGCAAATCACGGTAGCTCTTAAGGCCTTGATTATACACCTGAATATGGCATGGGCAGTTCATTGGTTTAACCGCATAATCGCGATTTTCTGAGTGCGTTGTAAACATGTTTTCATGATACTTGCCCCAGTGACCTGACTTCTCCCACAACACTCTATCCACGATCTGAGGTGTTTTAACTTCTTGATAATTATTATCAAGTTGCTTCTGACGCATATATTGCTCAACAACCTGATACAAGCTCCAACCTTTCGGATGCCAGAACACCATACCTGGCGCTTCTTCTTGCACATGAAAAAGATCAAGTCGTTTACCCAATTTACGGTGATCGCGTTTTTCCGCTTCTTCAATTCGAGTCAAATAGGCTTTTAATTCTTTCTTATCATTCCACGCTGTGCCATAGATACGCTGTAATTGCTCGTTGTTAGAGTCACCGCGCCAGTATGCACCTGCTAACTTCATCAGTTTAAAATGACGTAATACACGGGTATTCGGAACATGTGGTCCACGACACATATCCATGTATTCTTCGTGATGATACAAGCCCACTTCTTTTACTGAATCGTCCATATCATCGATCAAAGCGACTTTATAAGACTCTCCACGATCTACAAACTGTTGACGTGCTTCAGTAATCGGCGTCATCTTCTTAACAACGTCGTAGTCGTTTTTAACCAATTCAGCCATGCGTTTTTCAATGGCCGCAAGGTCATCTGGTGTAAAAGGACGTTCATAAGCGATATCGTAATAGAAGCCTTCATCAATGACCGGACCAATCGCCATTTCAGCGGTAGGATAAAGCTGCTTGACGGCATGCCCAACCAAGTGAGCAAAAGAGTGGCGAATGATCTCGACGCCTTCGGCATCTTTACCAGTCACAATGCTAAGATTTACATCGTCAGTGATGAGTTCACAAGCATCAACAAGTTGATCATTGATACGACCAGCAACGGTGGCTTTCGCAAGACCAGGACCTATGTCCTCAGCCACTTGCATCACAGTTACGGAATCAGAAAAAGAACGTTGGCTGCCATCAGGCAAAGTAATTACAGGCATTTTTTTCCCCTATCGGAGTCAGTGGTGCTCCATACCAAAGAGCACATGGAAATTTCAGCGCTTAACCTACCATTTTTCTGACGCCCTTGCGACCTTAATTTAGCAATTACGCAAAAGGTGTGAATTCTTTGAGGTAGAAAAAAATCAAGTGCTTTTTCTCACCTTCAGCCATAGACATTCTCAACACAGTGGGTAAAATTGCCATCCGTTTCACACACTTCATGAACCAAGGCGTTATGGATCTCAATATTCTTGACAACTACTGCATTGATACCACTCAAGCAGAACCAGACCTATTATTAGAATTAGTTGAAAAGACTTATTCTGATATGGGCTACCCGAATAAATTGTCAGGAAAGACCATTGGCCGCACTTTGAAGCTATTGGCAAAAATAGCGCAGCCAAAACGTGCTCTAGAAATAGGCATGTTTACAGGCTATTCTGCCCTATCCATTGCGGAAGGTATGCCTGAACAAGGTAAGCTTATCTGCTGTGAAACCAATCCAAGAGCCATTGAATTTGCTCAATCCTTTTTTGCTCGTAGCGAGTACGGACACAAAATCGAAGCGGTTTTTGGCCCAGCACTCGAGACGATCGAATCCTTAGACGGTGAATTTGACTTTGTCTTTATCGATGCCGATAAACGCAATTACCTTAACTACTATCAAGCGGTAGTACCTTTGGTAAAATCAGGCGGATTAATCATCATTGATAATTCTCTTTGGCAAGGCCGAGTTTTAGACCCGCAAGAAAACAGTGACATCGCCGTAAATGACTTGAACCGTTTTATCGCTCAAGACGCACGCGTCGAAAATGTCCATCTAAATGTTCGAGACGGACTTAATATCGTCGTCAAACACTAACACTATATTCTTTAACAACCTCAATCACCCTTTCTCAGCAAAAGGTGAATAGAGGTTATTTGCTATTTAAAAAAGACAAGCTAAGAGGCTGCAATTTTGGTTGTTTTTAAAATCACGAATAACATTTCAGGAAAACACTACATAGGCACATCTTTCAATAGCGGTTTTCAGCGCTTTGAACAATATGTAGAAGCAACAAACGAAGGTCTAGACTTTCCACTCTACAACGACATACGAGAACATGGTATGGAAGCCTTCACGGTTGAAGAGTTATTTGAGACAACAGATAAACAGGAACTTTACGAGCTAGAGACGGATTACATCACCATCTACAATGGTGAAAGCTTACGTGGCTACAAGATCGCTCAAACCGCTGAGAAATCCCTTAATGTCAACTTTGGTAAAAAAGCCATGTTTGACGCCAATGGCGTTTCAACAGCCGAGCCTGTGAAAAAACCAAGAAAAACGGCCGCAAAAAAGACCATTGAACTGCCGAAAAAAGCCATTGAACCCACACCCACTGCAAAGTCTTTTTTCGGCGAGCTTATTGGTGAGGACAGACTAGATAAACCTGTGGAACCAATTAAAGAAACTAAAAAAACATCTTCTCGCACACGCAGCAAAGCCAGCATTCAAAAAATGCTCAACGAAGCAGAGCGCGCCGCAAAAAAAGAACGAGAAGAAAAGCTAAAGATCCAACAGCAAGCGGAAGCAGGTGAAATGGCCAGCATCATGGCTAAAATCGACATCACCTCTAAATCCGCCTCTTCGGCTTTCAGAAAACGCAAAGGCTAATCAATCTAGATCAAGCACAAACAAAAAAAAGACCAGCCTCAAGCTGGTCTTTTTTTTGTTTTGGAAGAAGAGAGGTAAAAATACTAAAACATCAAGCCCGAGCTTTTTTCAACGTTTCAGAAATCATGAAAGCCAACTCTAAAGACTGATCCGCATTCAAACGTGGATCACAATGCGTATGATATCGATCTGCTAAATCAGCTTCCGTTACTTGAAATGCACCACCAACACACTCAGTCACATTTTGCCCCGTCATTTCAAAATGCACACCACCGGCGTAAGTACCTTCAGCATTGTGCACTTGGAAGAATTGCTGAACCTCTTTTAGCACATCATCAACATGACGTGTTTTGTAGCCTGTAGATGCCTTGACGGTATTGCCATGCATTGGATCACAACTCCAAACCACCTTCTTACCTTCACGCTCCACCGCACGAATCAAGGCAGGCATTCCATCTTCTACTTTATCCGCCCCCATACGAACAATCACATTTAAGCGACCCGCTTCGTTATTAGGGTTTAAAACATCGCATAGGCGCACCAAATCTTCTGGGTCCATAGAAGGGCCCGCTTTAACGCCGATTGGGTTTTGTACGCCACGCAAAAATTCAACATGCGCACCATCCAATTGGCGCGTACGATCACCAATCCATAACATGTGAGCCGAGCAGTCATACCACTCACCCGTCATACTATCTTGGCGTGTTAACGCCTCTTCATATGGCAACAATAACGCCTCATGGGACGTGTAGAATTCGGTTTCGGTCAATTGCGCTAAGCCTGGCCCAATGCCGCACGCCTCCATAAATTGCAACGCATCATCAATTTTATCTGCCACGCCCTGAAAACGACTGCCCGCCGGACTGGCATTCAAGAAATCCAAGTTCCATTTATGCACCTGATGCAAATCTGCAAAACCACCTTGAGCAAAGGCGCGCAACAAGTTCATAGTCGACGAGCTTTGATTGTAAACCTGAATCAGACGCTCCGGATCTGGCACACGCGCTTTTTCAGTAAATTCAATACCATTAATGATGTCACCACGGTAACTTGGTAACTCAATCTCACCAACAGTTTCGGTACCGGCTGACCTTGGCTTAGCAAATTGACCAGCCATTCGACCCACTTTAACAACGGGACATTTTCCGGCGTAGGTCAACACCACCGCCATTTGCAACATAACTTTAAACGTATCGCGAATATTATTAGCATGGAATTCAGCAAAGCTTTCGGCACAGTCTCCGCCCTGCAACAAAAAAGACTGACGGTTAGCCACTTTCGCTAACGCCCCCTTCAGCTGACGTGCTTCACCTGCAAAAACAAGAGGAGGCATTTTTCCCAAAGTACTTTCAACTCGAGCCAAATGCTCAGCACTTGGATAAATCGGCTGTTGAAGGGCCGATTTATTTCTCCAACTTGTTAACTCCCAGTCTTTCATAACTATATACAACCTTATTTTAATATTCGCTTTTAGTTAAATGTTAGCGGGCGACTACCCACAATATTTCAGCATCCTTTGCTGACAAAGAGGTAACCGCGTGCCCCATAGTGGCGTCATAATACACGCTATCCCCTTCTTTTAATTCAATTGGTTCATAGAGCTCAGAGAAAAAATTAACTTTACCCTGCAGCACTAACAAGAACTCTTCACCATCATGACGCACCCACTCCTTAAACTCAGCAAAGGCTCTGGCCCTTACTCGTGTTTTAAAAGGCACCATTTTTTTGCGACTAATGGAAAAATTTAGCAACTCATGTTCATAAGTGGCTGTAGGATGAGGCTCTCCTTTTCCTTTGCGCGTAATATCGCGTCGCCCTGCAATGGATTGATCACTGGCCTCAACAAACAGCTGAGGTAAATCCATTTCTAACCCATTAATGAGCTTTTGCACTATGGTAAAACTAGGAGAAACTTGGTCATTCTCAATCTTTGACAAAGTAGATCGAGCAATTCCTGTTCGTTTTCCCACTTCTTCGAGAGTCCAACCCTTTGCCAAACGAATTTTTTTGACTCGCTTACCCAATTCCAAAGGCTCAACAAAACGATCTGGGTCAGACGCTGTAGCAGTTTCTAATGACGGACGACTTACCATAAAAAATCAATACTAGCCTTTAACCAAAGGAGCCATAGACGGCGCGCAACGAGACAAATCAAAACCTTTTGCGGACACTTCAGCAACAAGATCACTATAATTTCGTCCCTTGCCATTTTCTAACAGCACCCACAAAACAGAAGAACGGGTACCGGTACGACAAAATGCAAGCGTCTTCTTTGACTCTGATAAAACGTTACCCTGTAGATCAACATGAGACTGAGCCAATTTAGGCAGTTCAATTGGGTTCCATGCATACTCAAAGCCCATTGCTTCAGCCGCTTCTTTAAGCGACTGGGCGGACGGCTGATCTTCTGCCTCACCATCCGGTCGATTATTAACAATCAAGCTAAAACCTTGCGCTTTTAACGCCGCTAAGTCTTCCACCGAAATCTGCGGCGTTACGAAATAATGGTCATCTAATTGTACTGGCACTGTCATGATCTAATTCCTATTGAAAATGGATAAATACTTACCAAAAAAAGATTTAGTTTCGATACAACACTTTGATCAAATGGAAGCCGAACTGAGTTTTCACAGGACCTTGAACCTTTAATAAAGGCCCACCAAACACAGCCTTATCAAACGCTGGCACCATATCACCTTTGTGGAACTCACCAAGATCGCCACCTTTTTTTCCAGAAGGGCAAGTCGAAAACTGTTTTGCCAACTTATGAAAATCCGCACCCTTATCCAATTTATTCTTGATAGAAGCTGCTTCTGCTTTCGTTTTAACCAAAATGTGACATGCACTCGCCGTTGGCATGAAAACCTCTAATTGTTGAATCTGCTAGATAAAATACTTTAACCCAATTAGTATAATAGAATTACCTATGTGTCATCACTAGTTGAATCAACTTTTACGACATTAATGAATATAAAGATAACCAATAGGCCAGGACATTCATGAGCACATATGCAGTCATCAGCGATTTATCCTTTCTCCTTGTTGAACCGTCTGAAACACAACGAAAAATCATCACAAAAGCATTAGAAGATGCCGGCATTAAGCAAATTGAATATGCCAGCAACATAGAAGAAACCATCTCAACTCTATCCAACTTTCCGCCGGACCTCGTTATTTCCTCTATGTATTTACCTGATGGCTCGGCAAACGAATTAATTGATAGAATTCGTAGCAATCAAGCCACAGAAGAGCAATGCTTCATGCTGATTTCCAGCGAAAGCAACCGCAACTATTTAGAGCACTTGAAACAATCTGGCGTATTGGCCATTTTACCCAAACCTTTCAATCAAAAAGACTTAAAACGTGCCATTCACGCCACTCTCGACCTCATCGTTGAAGAGGAAATTGATTTAGAAATGTTTGACCCGAAAAGCTTACGCGTTCTGGTCACAGACGACAGCTTGATGGCAAGAAAGCACGTTAGTAAAACACTGAACACCATGGGCATAGAAGACATTGAATTTGCGGAGAATGGCCGTGAAGCAATTGAACGGCTTAATGAATCAGAGTTTGATCTAATTGTGACCGATTACAACATGCCAGAAATGGATGGTCGAGAACTCACTGAAGCTGTCAGACAAAATCCTGAGATCGCCCACATCCCAATCTTGATGGTGAGCTCAAACTCAGAAGACAGTCAACTTTCAAACATTACTCAAGAAGGCGTTGATGCCGTCTGTGGTAAACCTTTTGAGCCCAATACTGTCCGTCAACTGCTGGCTCAAATTCTTAACTAAACCTTCGCTTAGAAGCCCTATTTGTCAAAGCATAAAAAAAGAGCTCAATTGAGCTCTTTTTTTATGCTTTGACAAACTCATTAACAATCTGACATTAATGCTTTAACAATAGGCACATTCGCCTCAGGAAAATCGTAATCCGCCAACTCAGTGATCGACACCCAGCGAATCTCTTGACCTTCTGAACCAGAAGGCTCACCAGTAAAGTCAGTAACTTTGAAGAAAATCAGCTCTACTTGCTTATCACCATAATCATGCGCAATCGTATCAAAATGCTCACAGGCCTCAACCTGTATACCACATTCCTCTTGGAGCTCACGAGCCAAGGCCACATCAGCCGCTTCAGACGCTTCACATTTACCACCAGGAAACTCCCAAAGCCCGCCTTGATGCTGTGAAGCATGACGCAATGCAATAAATACTTGCTCATCACGCAATATCAAACCAACAGCGACTTTAATCAACATCAGGTACGATACTCAGCATTAATGGTGACATACTCATGAGAAAAATCCGTCGTCCAAACCGTGTCTGCAGAATCACCCATCCCTAAATTTACCAAGATATGAATGTCTTCTGGTGCCATCGCCTGCACTCCGTGCTCTTCTAGATAATCTGGAGAGCGCCCACCATCACGCGCAATCTCAAAACCGTTAATGTGAAGCTGTACTCGATCAACATCCAAACCAGCCACACCAGCACGGCCCACTACCGCTAAAATACGACCCCAATTAGGATCCGAAGCAAACAAGGCCGTTTTTACCAAAGGAGAATGAGCAATCTCGAACGCAGTCTTAGTCGCATCATCAGTTTGCTTTGCTCCGATCACCTCTACCGTGACAAACTTAGTCGCTCCTTCACCATCACGAACAATGGCATGAGCCAGCTCTTGCATCACGTCAGTAAATGCATCTTCAAACGCTTGCGCCAGCGGCGTTTCCAACGAAGCAATCATTTCATTACCCGCTTTACCAGTGGCAATGACAATACAAGCGTCATTAGTAGAGGTATCACTGTCTACAGTGATGCGATTAAAACTTTTGTCTGTCGCTTTTTTCAATAATTGCTGCAATAAGTCAGGCGCAATTGCCACATCAGTACAGACGTAACCTAACATGGTAGCCATATTAGGACGGATCATACCCGCCCCCTTTGAGATACCACCAATTCGATATGTTTTACCTTCAAATTCAAACTCACGACACGAGCCCTTCGGCAAAGTATCGGTCGTCATGATACCCAGCCCTGCATCAGCCCAATTAGCCGAAGACAAGCTAGACAATGCCGCTGGAATGGCCTCAATGATCTTATCCGCTGGCAACGGCTCACCAATCACGCCGGTTGAAAAGGGCAAAACAGATTCAACTGACACGCCAGCTTGCTCCGCCAATGCCTGACAAGTCTTCAAAGCATTTTCAACACCAGGCTGGCCGGTACCAGCATTAGCATTACCTGTATTGATCAATAAATAGCGCGCATTTGTTTGCGCCAAATGAGATCGACAGACACGAACTGGCGCCGCACAAAATGCATTCTGAGTAAAAACACTAGCGACACTCGCACCTTCACACACTTCAAAGAGCACAACATCTTTTTTGTTGAGCTTTTTAATACCTGCTTCCGCAACGCCAATTCTCACCCCATCAATCTCAGGGATAGCCGGAAAATCCTGCAAGCCAACAGCCATTTATTTGTTACTCCAATTACACCAGTTTACCGTGACACTGTTTATATTTTTTACCCGAACCACAAGGACAAGGCTCATTACGACCCACTTTAGGTACATTTTGAGCTGAATTTGTCGCCCCACCTTCCGCTGAGTCAGCAAGAGAATCAACAGAGTTATGAACCATATTCATCTGCATTTTCGCTTCTTGCTCTTTTCGAGCCAGCTCAATCTTCTCTGCTTCATCAGCAGATTGAACCTTCACTCTAGTAATAATTTGCACCACTTCAAATTTGATTTGCTCCATCAAACCTTGGAACAACTCAAACGCTTCACGCTTATATTCCTGCTTAGGATTTTTTTGAGCATAGCCTCGAAGGTGAATGCCTTGTCTCAGCATATCCATCGTCTGCAAGTGCTCTTTCCACAATGTATCCAGAACTTGCAATAAAACCTGCTTTTCAAAAGAGCGGAATTGCTCAGCACCCGCTACCTCTTCTTTTGCTTGATAGTCTGCTACAAAGCAATCAAGAACCTTTTGACGCAATGGCTCTTCATACAATTTCTTATCTTCTTCAAGCCATTGTGATACGGGAATCGTCAAGCTGAATTCATTACGAATTTTTTCTTCTAGCCCTGCCACATCCCACATATCAAAGATACTTTGAGGCGGAATGAACTCATCAATTACCCCAGTAACAACCTCTTCACGCATCGCTGCAATGGCTTCAGACAAATCTTCAGACACCATCATATCAAAGCGCTGACGGTAAATTACCTGACGCTGGTCGTTGGCAACATCATCGTATTCTAGCAACTGCTTACGAATATCAAAGTTACGACCTTCCACTTTACGCTGCGCTTTTTCAATGGCATTTGAGACCATCTTATGCTCTATCGCTTCACCTTTTTCCATGCCTAAGGCCACCATCATTTTCTTGATGCGGTCAGACATAAAGATACGCATTAAATTGTCTTCTAGTGACAAGTAAAAACGAGAAGAACCAACGTCACCTTGGCGTCCAGCACGTCCACGCAGCTGATTATCGATGCGACGAGACTCATGACGCTCGGTACCAATAATATGCAAGCCACCGGCCGCCAACACGGCATCATTACGACCTTGCCAATCCTCTTTTAATGCTGCAATCTGTTCTTCTGAAGCAGACTCACCAAGTTGATCCAACTCAACCTGCAAGTTACCGCCCAACACAATATCCGTACCACGACCTGCCATGTTAGTCGCGATCGTCACAGCGCCAGGTCGACCCGCTTCCGCCACAATTTCAGCTTCACGCTCATGCTGCTTAGCATTCAAAACGTTGTGCTTGACGTTTTTCTTGTTTAGATAATTCGACAGTAACTCAGAATACTCAATCGACGCTGTACCAACCAAAACTGGTCGGCCCTGCTTCACATTGTCTTCGATATCCACGACAATGGCTTCAAATTTGTCTTGAGTCGACATATAGATGAGATCGTTATAATCCTTACGCTGAACCTGACGGTTGGTCGGGATCACAATCACTTGCAGAGCATAAATTTGCTGAAATTCAAATGCTTCCGTATCCGCTGTTCCCGTCATTCCAGACAGCTTTTCATACAAGCGGAAATAATTTTGGAAGGTAGTCGATGCCAAAGTTTGACTCTCTGCCTGAATCGTCACACCTTCTTTTGCTTCAACCGCCTGATGAATACCTTCAGACCAGCGACGCCCAGCCATGGTTCGGCCAGTGTGCTCATCAACGATGACAATTTGGTCACCTTGAATCACATAATCCACGTTCTTTTTGAAAATGACATGCGCTTTCAAACAAGCATGAACATGATGAAGTAAGGCTAGATTAGAGGCGGCATAAAGGCTCTCACCTTCTTCCAACATACCCTGTTCAACCAACCAAGACTCAACAAAACCATGACCTTCTTCAGTTAATTCAATGCTTCGCTGAGACTCATCAAGCACATAATGTCCGCCTTGTCCCTCTTCACCTTCATCCGCTTCAACATGAGGGATAAGCAAGCCTGCCAAAGCATTAATTTTACGATATTGCTCTGAACTGTCTTCAACCGCACCCGATATAATCAAAGGCGTACGCGCTTCATCAATCAAGATGGAGTCAACTTCATCCACCACAGAGAAATTCAAATCACGCTGCACTCGGTCTTCCAGACGGAACACCATGTTGTCTCGTAAATAGTCAAAACCAAATTCGTTATTCGTACCATAGGTAATATCACTAAGGTAAGCCGCTTTTTTGTCTTCTCTTTCTTGCCCAGAGAAAACCACACCGACACTCATGTCTAGAAACTCATAAAGCGGTCTCATCCAATTAGCATCACGTTTTGCCAAATAGTCATTGACCGTAACAACGTGAACACCTTTTGAACTCAAAGCATTTAGATAGACAGCTAAGGTTGCTACTAGTGTTTTACCTTCACCAGTACGCATCTCGGCAATACGGCCTTCATTCAGAACCATACCGCCAATCAACTGAACATCAAAGTGACGCATACCCATCACTCGACGACTGCCTTCACGAACGGTTGCAAACGCTTCTGGCAAAATAGAATCCAGTGACGCGCCCTGCTCAATCCGTTCACGAAAATCACCCGTTTTAGCGGATAAGTCATCGTCCGATAATAATTTAAAGCTTTCTTCAAGCTGATTAATCTGTGTCACAACTTTCTTGTAACGTTTTACTTCTCGGTCATTCTTAGTACCGACAATTTTTTTAATTACAGTTCCTAACATCTCGAATTCAACGTAGCCAATTAGTAATAAATAGAGTCTATCACGGTAATGTGTGACAAAACATGAAATATCAAGGACCTAGACACAAAAAAACCAGACATATAGTCTGGTTTTTTACATTACCTAGTTGATCGCTTAATTAAGCACCAACGAAAGCGGGCTCAACGTATGACACAGGATTTTCTTGTGCTTCATCTTCGAATACAACGTATTCCCAAGCCTCTGGCTGCTCAAGAAGCGCCAATAAAAGCTTATTGTTCAGACCATGACCTGACTTGTAAGCTTTATACTCACCAATCAAGCTATGACCTAGAAGATAAAGATCACCAATTGCATCCAAAATCTTGTGACGAACAAGCTCATCACGGTAACGCAAACCTTCTTCATTCAATACACGATAGTCGTCTAGTACGATGGCATTTTCCATGTTCGCACCACGCGCAAGATTATTCGTTTTGAAGTATTCGATGTCTTTCATAAAACCAAATGTGCGTGCACGACTGATCTCTTTAACAAAGGTAGTGGTCGAGAAATCGAGTGTCGTCGTTTGAACATCTTCACCAATAGCTGGGTGCTCAAAATCAATCTTGAATGACAATCTAAAACCTGTATGCGGCTCAAGAGAAGCATACTTATCGCCATCTTCGATGCGAATTGGTTTTTTAACGCGAATAAATTTCTTCGGCGCATTTTGCGCTTCCAATCCTGCTGACTGCAACAAGAAAACGAAAGGGCTCGCACTACCATCCATTAATGGAATCTCGCTAGCGCTTACCTCAACATAAGCATTATCAACCCCTAGACCAGCCATAGCAGAAAGCAAATGCTCAACAGTACTAACCTCTACACCATTCTGCGACAAAGCAGTTGCAAAGTTTGTTGAGCCCACCAGGCGTGCATCCCCATGAATCTCGACAACTGGGTCTAGATCCGTACGAACAAATACGATGCCGGTATTTACAGGGGCAGGTTTCAGTGTCAAATACACTTTCTCGCCAGAGTGCAGACCAACGCCAGTTGCTCGAATAATGTTCTTAAGTGTGTGTTGGCGTACCATTCTATTCCTACATTTTTATGACTGGATACATTTGTTTACAAATATATCAATAACTCATTTTTTATACAATCCAACATTTTGATTTTGCATCATTTTTACTTAAACTAGTCAGCTTGACGACGCAAAAATGCAGGAATGTCCAAATACGATAATTTATCGCTACCTGAATTCGAATTTGAATCCGAAGACTCATTAGACTCATCTAGGCTTTTCTCTACCGTTTCCACCTTCACACTTGGTGAAGGCGTTGACACTGGTTGAACCGTTTCTTGAGGTGTTACCACTTCTTTCTCAATAACCGGCTCAGCCTTAGTCATAACTGGTTGAGAGACAACAGATTCGCCAACAGCAGACTTCATTTCAACTGCCTTTCGACCCTCTAAACCAGTAGCCACTACTGTAACTCGCATCTCATCACCCACACTCGGGTCAATCGCACAGCCAATTACAACAGTTGCATCTTCCGATGCATATTCTTCAATGATGCCACCCACCTCGGTAAACTCTGACAAACCGACTTCTTCGTTTGCCGTAATGTTTACCAGCACGCCACGCGCACCTTTTAAGTTGATGTCTTCCAATAATGGATTGTGTATTGCCGCCTCAGCCGCAACTCTCGCTCGATCTTCACCTAAAGCTGAACCTGTCCCCATCATCGCCATACCCATTTCTGACATCACAGTTCTTACGTCAGCAAAGTCGACGTTGATAAGACCAGGACGCATAATGAGGTCTGTAATACCTTGCACGGCGTTAAACAAAACATTGTTGGCTTCGCCAAACGCTTTTAGCAGAGAAATGTTCTTTCCTAATACGGGCAACAAACGTTCGTTCGGCACTGTAATTAATGAATCGACATTTTCTCGCAATTCTTTAACACCTTCTTCAGCTACTCTTGCTCGACGGCGGCCTTCGAATGGAAACGGCTTAGTCACAACAGCGACTGTTAGGATGCCTAACTCACGCGCAACTTTAGCAATAACCGGGGCTGCACCAGTACCTGTACCGCCTCCCATACCAGCGGTAATAAACACCATATCCGCGCCAGTCAGTAACTGAGTAATTCGCTCTTGATCTTCCAAAGCAGAGTCACGCCCTACTTCTGGATTTGCCCCTGCACCCAAACCTTTAGTAATGGTTGAGCCAAGCTGCAATGAAATTCCTGTATCAAACCCGACTAGGGCTTTAGAGTCAGTGTTAGCACAAATAAACTCAACACCTTCCAATTGATTTTCAAGCATGTGACGAACAGCATTACCGCCACCACCGCCTACACCAACAACTTTAATCACTGCATTGTCGGTCAAACTATCTTCGGCCATATCAAAGACATTCATGGGCTTACTCGCTCCTCAAAAAAATTCGCTATCAATTTTGGTTAGATGTAACTTTGAAACCAATGCTTCAACTTCTGCCAAGCTTTCGTTGCACTGAAAGATGACTTGATTTCATTCTTCGGAGCCAAAATTGATGCTTCACGTTTAGTTTGCGTCTTAGACATCATCCCTTTAGCGATTTCGGCTACATCAGCCTCTTTACTACCATAAGCCAACAATCCAACGCTGGTTGAATATATCGGGTTATCGACAATATCTGACATTCCTTTAGTACAATCTGGTACAGACAACCGTACTGGCATCTGAAAAACCTTCTCCGCCAAGTCTGCTGCACCTTCCATGAGCGACGTACCACCAGTAATAACAATACCTGCAGGGATGCGCTCGGCATAACCACTGCGTCTTAATTCATCCAGAATTAAATTGTAAATTTCTTCATACCTTGCTTCTACCACTTCTGTTAAAGCATGACGTGTTATTGATCTTGGCTGACGATCCCCAACACTGGGCACCTGCAACACTTGATCGGTAGACGCCATAGAAGACATAGCACAAGCGTATTTCACCTTAATCTCTTCAGCATGCTGTGTCGGAGTTCTCAAGGCCATTGAAATATCATTGGTCACTTGATCTCCTGCCACAGGCACCACAGCGGTATGATGCAGGGCACCATCGATCCAAACTGCAATGTCTGAAGTACCGGCACCGATATCAATCAGGCAAACACCTAAATCTTTTTCATCTTCACTCAATGACGAATCACTGGACGCCAACTGAGATAAGATGACACCATCTACGCCCAAACCACATCGCTTAATGCATTTTTCAACATTCATTACTGCGTTAACCGCACCAGTAATCAAATGAACATTGGCCTCTAATCTAACACCTGACATACCAAGCGGATCTTTAATCCCCTCTTGCGAGTCAATATGATATTCCTGAGGCAGAATATGCAGCACTCGTTGGTCGGATGAAATAGGCACGGCTTGAGCCGCATCTATCACACGTTCAATATCTTCCGTTTGAACCTCTCCATTCTTCACGGCAACAATGCCGTGAGAATTAAGACTTCGGATGTGGCTGCCTGCCACACTGACGTAAACCGAATGTATATTACAACCAGCCATCAGCTCCGCTTCTTCAACCGCTCGCTGAATGGACTGAACCGTTGACTCTATATTAATAACAACGCCACGCTTCATTCCTTTAGCACTATGAGAGCCAATACCGACAATTTCTAAACTACCATCAGCCAGCACTTCACCAACTAAACAGATAACTTTCGATGTGCCTACATCTAGACCGACTATCATTTCACCTTCCCGGCATTATGTACGTTGTAACTCGGCCCATTTATTGTTTAAAAAAGCAACAAACGGGCCAAAATCAATTTTTTTTCTTCCAGCCCACGGCAACCCCATGAGGATAACGGGCGTCGACTGAAGTTATTTGTTCTATTCTACCTGATAAATCGCTTTTATACACGGCTATAAAGCGCTGCAATCGCTCTAAAATTTCATCTCGACCCAGCTTAACGGCTAGGCCGTTGCTAAAAACAATCTGCCAAGCCCCCCTAGGTTCCAAAGTGAGTTTCGCAATCCGCAATGACGTCGATGCCAACACCTGGCTAATTAAGCCGAATTGCTCTAGCACAACATCACTTGAATCCACAGGTCCATAAAGAATCGGCAGCGGCAAATCCGGCAACACACTAGGAGAAATCACAGCAGCAGAAGCGGAAATGATTTGCCCATCACGCCAGTATGCAAGCGGGATATACTCATGAACAACCACCTGCAAGGTATTTGGCCAAACTTTACGAACCTCTGCGCTTTCTACCCATGGCGATGACAGAACCACAGCCAATGCCTCGCTCACCGACAGACCAAGTAAACTTCTCCCCAACAAGGGTGCAAATTCTTTTTGCAAGCCAACTTGTGAAGTATTTTGAAAATCCCCTTTGATCTCAATTTTTTCAATCGCAAACCAAGCATCAGGGGAATCTTCGCCTTGAAAACTTGCCACTACGATCAAAAGTATCGCTCCAATGAGCGCTGCCAGCCTCATAAATGTCATTTACCTTACTTGAGACCAAGCCTGCAGTGCGATTTTTTCCACCAAGGCCGCATAATCCAATCCAACATGTGCTGCTGCCATCGGCACAAGGCTATGAGACGTCATACCAGGTGCGGTGTTTACTTCTAACACCCAAAACTGACCTTGCTGATCTCGCATCACATCAACACGCCCCCAACCATGACAACCCAATGACCGGTAAGCTTCTAGTGACAAACGTTTTAACTCAGCTTCATCTACATCATTCAAACCACAAGGCAAAAGATATTGCGTATCATCTGCCAGATATTTCGCCTCATAGTCATAAAGCTTGTGGTCTTCTGAAGGCTGCAAACCAATAGGCGGATAAGCTTCGTCATCTATAATGGTGATAGTAAATTCCGGCCCATTAACAAACTCCTCAACCAACACATCCGAATCGTATTCTAAAGCCTGCTGCAAAGCCGCCTCTAACTCTGCTTGATTGGCAACCTTATTAATACCGATAGTAGACCCTTCGCGAGAAGGCTTCACAATCAATGGATAGGACATCGCCTGCTCTATTTCAGTAACGCTCGCCTCTCCAGAAAAGGACAAATAAGCCGGTGTCGGAATACCTAAACCTCGCCAGAATCGCTTGGTAAGGACTTTGTCCATAGCAAAACCACAGGCTAATGGAGAACTGCCGGTGTAGGGCTTACCCATCATTTCCAACAATGCTTGAACTCGGCCATCCTCTCCTTCACCACCATGCAAAGCAATAAAAGCCAGATCAAATTCAATGGATTGTAATTGAGCAATAGGATCTGCCGCTTGCTCAACACCATACAAATCCACATCAACGACTTGATAACCTTTAGAACGCAATGCCTTAGATATCATAGTGCCACTCTCAAGCGACACTTCACGCTCTGCGGATCGACCACCATAAATCACAGCAATCACTGAATCTTGCAACGACTTCAACATATCAAATCCCATCCACAGACAATTTTTTCGACACAGCACCGATATCACCAGCACCTTGGGTAATGAGCAAGTCGCCCTCTCGCAACACATTACTTAAAATAGACCGCAAGTCGGATTCACCACCCACATGAATTGGATCGACTGTGCCACGCTGGCGAATACTGCCACATAAAGAGCGACTATCAGCACCATTTATAGGCTGCTCCCCCGCCGCATAAACGTCCAACAACAACAACACATCCACTTGCGATAACACGCGAACAAAATCTTCATACAAATCACGAGTTCGAGAAAATCTGTGTGGTTGATACACCATCACCAGACGCTTCTCTGGCCAGCCTTCGCGAATGGCTTTAATGGTCGCCAATACCTCGCTTGGATGATGACCATAATCATCAACGAACATAACCTCTGAACCGTTACTAAGCGCCAAAGGTTGCTGCTCCTGAAAGCGTCGACCAACCCCTTCAAACCCCATCAAACCTGCTTGAATGGCTGCCGCATCAACACCAAGATCCGTCGCCACAGCAATCGTAGAAAGTGCATTCAAGACATTATGCCGCCCCGGCATAGGCAAGCGTATTTTCAACGGTTCACCCTCAGGACGATGCGCCATAAATTCACAATAGCGACCAGTCTGCTTGATATCCGTCGCATAAAAGTCTGCTTCTTGCTCAATACCATAGGTTAATACTGGGCGACTCAGCGCGGGCAAAATCTCTCGTACATTCGCATCATCCACACACATCACCGCCAAACCATAGAAAGGCAGGTTATGAACAAACTCAACAAAAGTGTGCTTCACTTTTTCAAAGTCACCTTGATAGGTATCCATGTGGTCTTCATCAATATTGGTAACAATGACCGTTTGAGGCTGCAAATGTAAAAAAGACGCATCACTTTCATCCGCTTCAGCCACCAAATAAGAACTACTACCAAGCTGTGCGTTCGTACCAGCGCTAGTCAACCGACCACCAATTACAAAGGTTGGCGTCTCACCTGTCGCCGCCAACACTGATGCCATCAAACTGGTTGTGGTGGTCTTACCATGCGTACCGGCCACCGCAATACCATGACGATAGCGCATCAGCTCTGCGAGCATTTCGGCACGTCGCACAATTGGAATACGGTGCTCTTTACCCCAAATAATTTCTGGATTTTCTTCATTAATCGCAGTGGATACGACAATCACATGAGCATCATGAACGTTTTCTTCCAAATGCCCTATGTATATCTTAATCCCTAACTCTGCTAAACGATCCGTCGTAGAAGACGCTTTAAGATCAGAACCAGATACCTGATACCCTTGGTTATGCAGCACCTCTGCAATGCCACACATCCCCACTCCACCAATACCAATAAAGTGAATATTCTGGATTCGACGCATGGTCGGAATATCGTATTGAGCTTTGTTTTCTATCATGATTTAACTAACCTTAAGCAATGCGCAACCACATCTTGTGTTGCACTCGGATGAGCAACCAACTTCGCTTGCCCTCCCATTTTCAACAATGTTTCTTCACTTTCTAACAAACCCGCCAGCATAGAAATGACTTTCTCACTGCTGAGCTCAGGCTGTGGCAGCAAATATGCGCCACCCACTTTCTCAAGATGACGAGCATTTTCTGTTTGATGATCATCAATGGCAAAAGGATAAGGCACTAAAATCGAAGGTAAACCGGCTACCGCCAACTCACTGACCGTCATTGCACCAGCGCGGCACAATACCACATCGGCCCAATAATACGCTTGATTCATATTCTCTAAATAAGCATCTACTCGTGCCTCAACCTTTAGAATGCCATACGAAGCCTGAACTTCCTGATGGTTACGCTTTCCGGTTTGATGCCAAACATCCAGTCGCTGAGAAAAAGGCCATTCTGCAAGCACCTTGGGAACAACGTCATTAATCGCCTTCGCCCCTAAGCTCCCACCAACCACCAACAATCTTAATGGCCTTGCTGTTTCCAAACGAGATGAGCGCACTACTTGTTGCAAAATATCACGGCGAATTGGGTTACCTAACGTTAACGCGTTAGGCAAAGCTCCCGAAAACGCCTGCATTTTTAAACCAGCCACTTTGCCCAACAGTTTATTTGTCGTCCCAGACACCGCGTTTTGCTCATGAATCGCCAACGGGATACCAAGCAATTTCGCTGCAACACCACCAGGCCCAGCAACAAATCCGCCCATGCCCAATACCACGTCTGGCTTTAGAGATTGCAAAACGGCAATCGCCTGACCTATGGCATGAATAATACGAAACGGCGCAGCGACAAGACCCAACACGCCTTTACCACGCACACCTTTAATAGACAGAGTATGTAGTGGGATATCGTGTTGCGGCACAATGGATTCTTCCATCCCCCCCTTCGATCCCAACCAATGTACTTCAATGCCCTTTTCCCTAAAGTCATGCGCACACGCCAATGCAGGATAAATATGACCACCTGTACCGCCAGCCATGATGACGACTTTTTTTACATTACTCATCGCTCACTCTCTTTATCCATATTGGCACTCGAATCTGATAATTGAGCACGACGATTTTCCACATCCACACGGGCCACAACAAACAAACTGGCCAGCGTAATAATTAAACTACTGCCACCAAAACTAATCAGCGGCAAGGTCAACCCCTTGGTTGGTAAAAAGCCCGTATTCACCCCAATATTGATAATCACCTGCGCCAAAATAAGAATGGCAAAACCAAAGCACGTATAGGCGGCAAAAGGTCGATCAAGTGACATAGCACGATAACCAATCTTAAACGCACGACTCACCATCAGACCAAACAACAGAATCAACAATAAACCACCAACCATCCCAGTCTCTTCAACCCAAATTGAAAACACAAAATCCGTGTGGGCTTCAGGCAAATAGGACAATTTCTGCACACTGTTTCCTAACCCGAGACCGAACCACTCACCGCGTCCATAAGCGATTAATGCCTGACTTAATTGATAGCCCTCATTAAAGGGGTCAGCCCAAGGATCAATGAAATTCATCAGTCGTTTTAAACGGTAACTCTCTGATATTGCCACGACACCAAGCATAGAAACTGCCGCGACTAATAAGAGCAAGAATTGATAAAGGGGCGCACCACCAAGAAACAGCAACACCATGACAGTTCCCAGCAAGACTACAGAAGCACCAAAATCGGGTTCAAAAAGCAAAAACAGCAAAAAAATACTACAAAGGCAAAGAGGCAAGACAAAACCAACCCAGCCCTCGCGAACTCGATCAGCACGACGCACTAAATAACCAGAGACGTACACCACCATACAGACTTTAGCGACTTCCGAAGCCTGCAAGTTAAAGACCACTAGATTGATCCAGCGACGACTCCCGTTAACACTCTTACCTATGCCCGGCACCAATACCAGAATCAATAAAATCAAAGACAACCCCATCATCAGGATGCCCCATTTTTGCAATTGCGCTGTGGGTAATGACAACATCACCGCTCCGAACGTCAATCCAAGCAAAAGGTAGAGTGATTGCCTTAACATGAAGAAATATGGATGACCATGAATGCTTTCAGAAATGGAAATAGAGGCACTTGACACCATCACCAAACCCAGCGCCAATATGGCCACTACAGACGCTAAAAACCATGCATCCACACGAATGAATTCGCGCCAAGACACTCGATCAAACAGGGCTAACCAAGTCATAGCTGATTAACCAAATCAACAAAATGTTGACCACGCTGTTCAAAGTTCTTATACATATCCAAACTCGAACATGCGGGTGAAAACAAGACAATGTCATCAGGCTGAGCAATCTGAGAGGACGCCGCAACCATTTCATCAAGCGTGTCACAGCGAGATAATTCAACGCCTTCAGGCACAATATCAGCAATACGTTGTGCATCTTTACCAAACAAGTAAAGGTGGCGAACATAGGTTAGCATAGGCTTGGTAAGATCTTTGAACTCAGCCCCTTTACCATCACCACCCGCTAACAGCAAAATATTCCTCTGATGTGTTCCCAACCCCTGCAAAGCCGCCAAGGTTGCCCCTACATTCGTACCTTTAGAATCATTAATATAAGTAACCCCTTGATGCTCTCGTACTGTCTCACATCGATGAGCCAGGCCTCCAAACTCTGCTAGTACCGCTGCAATTTTTGGCGATGTCACATCCACTTTGAGCAATTCCAGCATGGCCAAGCAAGCCAAGACATTGGCATGATTATGCGAACCTTTTAAGGCAATTTGTGACGTATGATACAAACGCTCAACACCACGACACAGCCATGCACCAGAATCATCCGGCAACAAACCAAATTCTTTAAGATCAGGGCTTTTAGTGGTAAAGGCTCGAACTGGTACACCTTCTGCGAGTAATGGTGCGGTAAGAATGTCTTGCTTATTACAGACAGCCGCTTTACAACCACGATAGACTCTCTGCTTAGCACGTTGATAAGAATATAAATCGTCATAACGATCCATATGATCTTCTGACACATTCAATAAACAAGCGACATCCGCTTGCAAGGCATGAGTGGTTTCAAGCTGAAAGCTCGACAATTCCAATACGTAGAAATCTACATCTGGTGCCAATAGATCCAATGCTGGCAACCCCAAGTTACCGCCAGCAATGGCTTTATGCCCTACAGCTTGCAACAGTAAAGCCAACAAACTGGTGACTGTACTTTTCGCATTAGAACCTGTGATCGCAATGAAAGGTGCGTTGGCGTAATCGCAAAACAAATCGATATCGCCACGCATCGACACGCCCTGCTCAGCTAAACGTTGTAAAACAGGGGTCTTAAGGGCGATGCCCGGACTAACAAACAATTCGGTGACCCCTAAGGTTTCCAACACCTCAAGCTCACCGGTAAAAATCCGCTCTGGCGGACAAAACGCTTTTACATCTTCTAAGCCTGGTGGCTGCTCTCTTGAATCAACCACATAAAAGTCCAAGCCTTTACTCGCCAAAAAGCGCGCGCAAGACAAGCCTGTCGCTCCCAAGCCGACAACGGCTCTAACCCGATCTGACCCGATCAACGACATGACAACTCTCCTAACGTACTTTCAGCGTAGCCAAACCAACCAATACCAAACACACAGTAATGATCCAGAAACGCACAATCACTTTTGGTTCAGCCCACCCCTTCAACTCAAAATGATGATGAATTGGTGCCATTCTAAAAATACGACGCTTGGTCAATTTATAGGAGGCAACTTGCAAGATGACAGACACGGTCTCCATAACAAACACACCACCCATGATAAACAACACCAGTTCCTGTCGAACAATGACCGCAATCACACCTAAAGCCGCACCAAGCGCAAGCGAGCCCACATCCCCCATGAAAATTTGCGCAGGATAGGTGTTGAACCATAAAAAGCCTAATCCCGCACCGGCTAAAGCAGCACAAAACACCAGCAACTCCCCAGTTCCTTGAACATAGGGAATCAATAAGTATTCGGAAAATTGGCTGTTACCAGTCAAATAAGCAAAAATACCCAACGCGCCACCGACCAAAACGGTCGGTAAAATAGCCAGCCCATCAAGCCCGTCTGTCAGGTTAACCGCATTACTAGTACCAACAATGACAAAATACGTTAGCACCACAAAGAAAATCCCCAACGGTATCACGACGTCTTTGAACAAAGGCACAATCAATGACGTCTCAGTAGGCGTTGTCGCCGTAAGATACAAAAATATCGCCGCCGCTAAACCAAAAAAACTTTGCCAAAAATATTTCCACTTTGCTGGCAAGCCTCTAGGGTTTTTTTCAACCACTTTACGATAATCGTCCACCCAACCAATAGCACCGAAACTTAACATCACCAAGACCACCAACCAAAGATAATGGTTGCTTAAATCACCCCACAGGATCGTGCTGACCGAAATGGAAAAAATGATCAGCGCACCACCCATAGTAGGGGTGCCCGCTTTTGATAAATGGGTTTGTGGGCCGTCATCACGAATCGCCTGACCAATTTGCAGGCGCTGTAACATGGCAATGACTTTATTGCCAATTAGCAAGGAAATAACCAATGCCGTTAACACACCTAAAATGGCGCGTAATGACAGGTAATTAAATACAGTAAAAAATGTGTGGTACTTACTTAAATAGGTCGTTAGAAGAAGTAACATCGTTCAAGAACATCCTAATCTTTTAATCTTTCTATAATTTTTTCCATCTTAGCTGAGCGTGAACCCTTCACTAAAATAGCATGGTTTTCATTTAGCTCTTGTACTACAACAGCCGCTTCTTCATGATTCTCACAAAAATATACGCTCCCACCTTGTTGCTTAAATGCCTCTCCAGCGATGGCTGCTAAAGACCCTAAACAGACCAAGTTAGTAATTCCTTTGGCTTTTGCATACTCTCCTAGTTCTGCATGAAATTCATTTTGGCGCTCGCCAAGCTCCCCTAAACCGCCCAATACCAACCAAGTAGATTGAGCAGACTGCATCGTTAAGACGTCGATTGCCGCCTTAACAGACGTTGGGTTGGCATTGTAACAATCATTGATCAGCAGAGCCCCTTTTTTTGTTTTCAAACGCTCCATTCGTCCAGCCACTTGGATAGGCTGAGCCAACGTGGCAACAGCAGCAGCAAAAGAAAACCCAACCGACAACAAGGCCAACACCATCGCCATACCATTGGCAATTTGGTGACGACCTGGGCTCGCAATCAAAGCCGACAAAGATTCGCCCTGATAACACAATATGGCACGACTGCTATCCGCACCTAACTCAATGTGCTTTGCATACAAATCCGCTTGCTCGGTAAAACCAAAAGAATACACTTTTCTTTGACCTGCTAAACCACACCAATAATCAAAAAAACCATCATCCGAGTTTAAAATCACTGTTGCCTGCTCCGCCGCTCCAGAAATCAAACAACCTTTCTCTTTGGCGATACCTTCCAGCGATCCTAAGCCTTCAAAATGACTGCCACTGGCATTAGTCAAAATGACCACATCCGGCACCGCAATACGAGCCAGATTAGCAATTTCACCTGGATAATTTGTACCCGCTTCTATGACAGCCACTTGATGATATGGCTGCAATTCTAACAATGTCTGCGGCAAACCAATTTGATTATTCAAATTCGCGCGTGTTTTTAACACATTTTGGCCTGCAAGTGATTGAGCTAACCAATCTTTTACAGTGGTTTTACCATTACTTCCGGTAATGCATATCACTGGACCAGCAAACGCTTGGCGTACCAAATTGGCCACGCGACCATATGCCTCTAACGTGTTCGCCACTTTCACATGACAAACACCTTCTAATTTAATCTCACTCAATACACAAACGGCACCAGCGGACATGGCCTGATCAGCAAAATCATGACCGTCAAAACGCTCGCCACGTAAAGCCACGAATAGACAACCCGGCACGATTCGCCGAGTATCCGTCACCACCTCACGGATTAACTGGTTGTCTCCCACCAACTCACCATCACAAGCAAAGGCAATATCTTTAAGAGACAAACTAACTAACATAATGCTCTAACACCTTATAAGCTTCTTCTTTATCATCAAAATGATACTTAACACCATCAATATCCTGATAGGCTTCATGACCTTTACCCGCCACTAAAATAACATCGTCAGGGTTCGCAGACATGATCGCCTCATGTATCGCCAAGCGTCGATCGGCCTGCAGATGGTAACAGGCTTGACTGTCAGTTTTCGCCAACACATCTGAAAAGATTTGCTCAACTGATTCGGTTCTTGGATTGTCTGATGTAAGCCATACTGAATCCGCATTATCCAATGCCGCTGACATCATTAGAGGTCGCTTACCTCGATCTCGATCACCACCACAACCAAAGACACAAATTAAGCGCCCATTAATATGCTCTCTAATCGCGTTTAAAGCACTCTCTAATGCGTCTGAGGTATGGGCAAAATCCACCACAACAAGGGGCGCGGCTAATACCTCGACTTTATCCATTCGACCTGGAGCACCTTTCAACTCAGACAAACAGGCTATGAGCGCGGCCTTATTCTTTGCTGCTGACCACAAACAAGCCAAAGCCGCTAAAGCATTTTGTACATTAAAACGACCTAGCAAAGGTAAAAATACATCCGTCTCACCTTCTGGATGACACAAGACAAAACGGCATCCAGTGGGCTCCAACGTCAATTGCTTGGTATAAAAATCGGCTTGTGAATTGGCTTCACTGTAATAGATACAATGGGCATTTATCGCAGGTTGAGTCATAAAACCAACATACTCATCATCCAAGCAATACACGGCCTCTTGCACACTGGGAAAGGCAAACAACTTTTGCTTCGCAGCCGCGTAAGACGCCATGTCCCCATGATAATCCAAATGATCACGGGTCAAATTAGAGAAAACCGCCGTCTGAAAAGGCACCCCATGAATTCGCCCTTGATCCAAAGCATGAGAAGAAGCCTCGAAAGCCACATAGTCAATACCCTGCTGAGTTAAGGACATCAAGGTTTGATGCATGGTCAAAATATCTGGGGTCGTCTGATCCGCCGTTTGCAACTGCTCCAGTGGCCCTATCCCAAAGGTACCCACCAGGCCGCTCTTATACCCCATCATCTCGGCAAGTTGTGCCGCATAAAAACAAATAGACGATTTACCATTGGTCCCAGTGACTGCCATCATCTTGCTTGGCATGCGGCCAAAATATTGATGCAAACACATCACTAATAAAGCGGCCGGATCATCGACGGCAATAAGCTCTATGTCATAACGTTCAAGCTCAACTCCAGTCGGTACGACGGCAATTTGACAACCTAGGGCAACCACATCATCTAAGTAATCCCAACCGTTGGAACCGACACCAGCAAGCGCAAAGAAAACCCCATTCGCATCCAGTTTTCGACTGTCTATTTCTAAGTGGGTATATAAAGCAGAACGCGGGCTATTCTTTTCAGAATAGCCCGCCAAATTTAGTAATTCTTGATGGGATATAACTGGCATATTGCTAGCCTCCTTGCGCTACTTGATAAGGAAGTTTCTTCGTCTTCAATCTTACCTCCCTTAACCCCTCTGGCAAATCTGGATAAATATTTAGGGTCGTTAAAGCGCCTTCCATAACTCGCGAAAATACCGGCGCGGCGACTTCACCACCATAATATTCTCGACCTTTTGGATCATTCACCATCACCACCATCGCCAATCTAGGGTCGGAGGCAGGGGCTACCCCTGCAAATAAAGCAATGTACTGATCGTACTCGTACCCTTTCGAACCAACCTTATGTACCGTGCCCGTCTTTCCAGCCACACGATAGCCTGGAATCTGAGCGGCACGACCCGAACCACGCTGAACCACGGCTTCCATCATTTTCACCACATCTTTTGCGATTTGATGAGGAATCACTTGTTTACCGTCTGCCGGTACATCCTGCTTAAAAATGGTAATGGGCACTCGGTAACCACCATTCGCCAAGGCCATGTACGCCTGCGCTAATTGCAATGTCGACACAGATAGGCCATAACCATAAGACAAGGTCGCAATTTCTGAGGGATGCCACTTTGGATGAGAAGGTAAAACACCGGACGCTTCTCCAGGAAAGCCAATCCCAACCGGAGAACCAATTCCTAACTCATAATCCATATTCCAAACCGCATCTTGCGGTAAGGACAAGGCAATCTTAGACGCCCCAACATTACTCGACTTAATCAACAGCTTTTCGAAATCAATCACACCATAATTAGCCGCATCTCGAATGGTGAAACGCCCAAAACGCAAATAACCGGGGGACGTATTGATGGTTGTTTCAGTAGAGTACTGACCCGACATCAACGCCGCCGATATTGTAAAGGGTTTCATTGTTGAGCCCGGCTCAAACAAATCAATAACCGCTCTATTTCGTAGGTCTTCGTACTCTAATTTCGCTCTGTCATTTGGGTTATAAGATGGCTGATTCACCATCGCTAAGATTTCACCCGTTTTGACATCTAAAATCACCGCCGAAGCCGAAGTAGCTCTATGTTCATTTACCGCTGCTTTAAGCTCCCGATAGGCTAAATACTGCAATCTAAGGTCGATACTAAGCTCAATATTTTCACCTGGGCGCTCATTTTTTTCCGCGCCAATGCCGCGAATAATATTGCCCGACAAATCTTTAACATAACTACGCTGACCCGGCTGCCCTTGCAATGCACGATCGTAGGCCAGCTCAATACCTTCTTGGCCTTTATCATCAATATTAGTAAAACCAACCACATGAGAAGCCACTTCACCAGCTGGGTAAAAACGCTTGTACTCCTTGGTTTTACTCACCCCTACCACTTTTGCAGCCATAATGGCATCTGCTTCTTGCGGTGGAATCTGACGACGCAAATACATATAAGAGCGAGTTTTGTTGGCTTCAAATTTTTCTTGCAACCAAGCTCGGCCCACCCCCATCACTTCGGCCAAACGCTTAATCTCTTGCTCAGGCCCTACGCCAATGGTGGGATCACTGGGCATTTTCCACAAGGCTTTAGGGTTTGCAATAATAGTCCAAGTAGGTGTACTGACTGCCAAAGGCTCACCCCGACGATCTAAAATCATCCCACGGGTTGCCGGTATGGATTCTGTCCTTACTGCTCGAATTTCGCCCTGGTTCTGCAAAAAAGCCTTATCAACGACGGTTAAATAAAATAACCGCCCGGCGGCAACCATAAACAATACAAAAGCGACGCCATACACAAAACGTAAGCGCCACTTTCCTATATGTTGAGAGCTATCTACTGTCTTCATGGTTTCACTATTATTAATTCATCTTGAGATGGTGCGTGCATTTTTAAATTCTTAATGGCCGTCTGCTCCAATCGACTGGGCTGAGTTAAAGCGCTTTGCTCCAAAAGCAACTGCCCCCACTTCACTTCAAAATCGACTTCTTCTTGCTTAAGCTTCTGCAGATACGAAAAATCTTGCCGAAACTCATAAACCTGTACAACAACGGCCATAGAGACCAAAGTCAGAGTTAGCACACCGGATAAGTAAATCCACGGTGTGAACCGGGTCTTAATCACTCACCCTCTCCAGTACTCTCAACACCGCACTGCGCGAACGCACGTTGTCACCCACTTCGTTTTTTGAGGGTTTAATCGCCTTACCAATCGTTTTAAATTTAATGTCTAAGTGCGCATTCCGAATTGGTAAATGACGAGGCAATTCCGGTCCTTTTGCTTTCAATTTCATAAAACGCTTAACAATGCGATCTTCGAGTGAATGAAAGCTGATCACCACCAAGCGACCGCCAATTTTCAGCGCATCCACCGCCGCTTCCAAGCCTTTCTCTAAATCCCCTAATTCATTATTAATGTGAATGCGGATCCCTTGAAATGCTCGAGTGGCAGGGTTCTTACCCTTTTCCCAAGCAGGATTAGCTTCAGCAACAATTTTTGCCAACTGCAATGTCGTGACAATTGGCGTATGCGAACGGTATTCACAAATCGCTTTCGCAATACGACGAGAAAAACGCTCTTCCCCGTATTGATACATCACATCAGCAAGATCTTTTTCATCAACACGGGCTATCCACTCAGCGGCACTCAACCCTTCATTTGGGTTCATACGCATATCCAGAGGACCGTCGTTCATAAAGCTAAAACCACGTTCAGCATCGTCCAACTGAGGAGAAGAAACGCCTAAGTCCATCATGACACCATCAACTTTGGCATCACCAAACACTTGTGGAATACGCTCAGCCATATTGGCAAAACTGTCTTGAACAATATTAAATCGCGCATCTTCGGCAGCTAACTCACGCCCAAACTCAATGGCCACTGGATCTTTATCGAACCCCAACATACGACCGTCTTTAAGTCGGCTAAGCACCAAACGCGTGTGACCACCTCGACCAAAAGTACCATCTACATAGTCACCCTTGTCATTGGTCACCAACATGTCGACGGATTCATTTAGCATCACACTGATGTGTTCGTGTTCGGCATTCGTCATAAAGAAATATCCATCATGGTTTCTGTCTGTAAGTCCTCAAGCGCATCTTGGGACAAATAATCTTCTCTTTGCGCTTCCCACTCTTCTTGGCTCCAAATTTCGAGTTTTTTGCCTTGCCCAAGAATGGTCAGCTTTTTATCTAATCGAGCAAACTCTCGTAGCGGCGCTGGCAGCAAAATACGCCCAGCCTTATCCACCTCTAAATCGGTTGCATGCCCTACTAACAAACGTTGTAAGCGTCGAGCTTGTGGTTGAAATGTGGGCAATTTATCCAATTTTTGTTGAATCACTTCCCATTCAGACAAGGGATACAACAACAAACAACGGGACACAGGGTCTATGGTAACGACCACACCCTCTTCCTCATATTGGCTAAGTTCATCGCGCAGGCGAGCAGGAAGCGACATACGCCCCTTTGCATCCACACTAACTTGATGAATCCCTCTAAACACAAATATATCCCACTTATCGACACTTTCTCCCACAATTTAACACCATTCAACCCAAATAGTAAAAAAATATTGGTTAAAAAATGCAAAAATGCTGAAACACAGACACAACAAAACCCCCAAGCGATAAAGAAAGTGGGAGAAAAATGCCTTTATGGAGATAAAAAAGACTTCAAAAACAACAACAAAGTAGAAAAATGGGAAGACCTCCCAAATTCCCCTTCAAAAAAAACAAAAAAAGGCAAAAAGTGGGAAACAAGGATCTCTCACAGGGATGCTTCTAAAACAGGAATTGAAAAAAACAGAACGAAAAGAGAAGAATAGCAAGTTGGCCGATAAGCCGGGTTCTGTCGTGGACAGTCATTCATCTAATACGTACATCACTGCACGTCTTTAGCAACCTACCCGAACTCAGCGCGGGTCACGCCAAAGAGTTCCTATTTGGTCTTGCTTCAAGTGGGGTTTACCATGCCACGAACTGTTGCCAGTCGCGCGGTGCGCTCTTACCGCACCATTTCAACCTTACCGGCAGTAAACTGCTTAGGCGGTATATTTTCTGCTGCACTTTCCGTAGGCTCACGCCCCCCAGGCGTTACCTGGCACTTTACCCTGCGAAGCCCGGACTTTCCTCCCCTCATAAAATGAGCGGCGACTGTCTGGCCAACTTGCGACGGGCATATTACTTACCCCATCAAAGAATAACAAGGCATTTTATCGAAAATGCCCTGAATCTACTTAAGAGGCAAACAAAAGCATACTTCCAACCCACCCTCTGGGCGATTTTGAGCGGTAATTCGCCCTTTATGAGCCCGGATAATCCGCTGAGATATGGTCAGACCAACACCAAAACCACCACTATTGGCTTCTCGCGCCTCGGAAGAACGATAAAAAGCATGAAATATTTTTTCCAATTTCTCATCATCCACTCCAGGGCCATTATCTCGCACATATATAAAGGCTTCCCCGGCTTTTTCTTCTGTCACAACCTCAATGACACCACCATCACCAGCATAAAAACAGGCATTACGTAGCACATTCTCAATAGCGTGACGTAATTGCAACGGATCACCAAACAAGGTTTTAGGCAATCGACCCGTTTTAAAAACAGTGATCCCTTTAAGCTGACTTTCAAAGCTCACATCAGCCACAATTTCATCCAACCAAGCCTGCAAGTCCATCGGCTCTTTCACTAAAGCTGCCGCCTCTAATCGACTCAATGTCAGCACCTGACCAATCAACTCATCCAATTCATGCAATTCGGTGCGAATACGACACAAGTAGTTTTTTTGAGCCTCCATTCCATGTTTATCCTCAGCAATGGTTAACGCCACTTCAATTCGAGCCAAAGGGGTTCGCAACTCATGAGACACATCTCGCATCAAACGCTCTTTCGAGGACAGCAGCGTTTCTATTCGCTCTGCCATCTCATTAAACTCTCGCGCCAACTTACCAACCGCATCACTTCGACGGGCCATCTTACGCTCAACCCGTGCTGACATATCACCACGACCAAACGACCTAGCCACTCGCTGCAGCTTAAGTAAAGGACCCAGTAGCCAATATGCCAACACACCACTCGACACCAACAACCCCAACAATGAAAACCCAACAACTGCTTCAGGCGCCAAAGAATTGATTTCTGGGTTTGGTTTGAAAATCAGCAAATACTGAACATTATTACCACCAATCACCTGAATGAATTGGCTATGCAGAAAATCCGCTGACGGCTGACCACTGACACTGGCCGAATTTTGTTCACGGAAATTGCGTGGTAAGGCCTTTAATAAAGGCCGACCATTTTCTTGATATAAATAGATTGATCCAGATAAACGCTTCTCTGCTTTTTCCGTTTCTTCCTCTAAGGATTCAATACCAAACTTCTCATAACTGGAAACCAATTGAACACCGATATCGCCCAATAGATCAGCAGAAACTTGGTTTTGCTTCTGGATAAAATGCACCATCCCCAAACCAATACTAACAACAATAATATTGGAGAGTAGCACCACCAGAAACACACGCAGAAAAGTGTTTTTCATGAATAACTAAGCACCTTGATCATTTGAAACAAAAATATAACCCACACCACGAACGGTTTTAATACGAGGATCACCATTTTCTAAATTGCCTATTTTCTTACGCAGATTACTAATATGCATATCCAAACTGCGATCATACATAGTCAATTTTCGACCTAAGGCTTTTTCAGATAATTCTTGTTTCGTTAATACCTGACCTGGCGCCATTAACATGCATTCTAATAAGGTATATTCAGACGTTGTCAATTCAACCAACTCACCTTCCAAATACACAGTACGATCTTTTCGGCGCAACAAGACACCCGCCAGCTCAATGTCAGCCGTAGGATCATCTTCTTTTTCTTGGCTAGCGCGACGCAAAATGGCCTTAATACGTGCCAACAATTCACGAGGGTTAAATGGCTTAGACAGGTAATCATCTGCTCCCATTTCCAACCCCAGGATTCGATCAATATCATCACCTTTGGCCGTCAACATGATAACTGGGACGGCACTTTTATTACGGATTTGCTTCAGGGTTTCAAAACCATCCAACTCTGGCATCATGACATCTAAAATCACAATATCTGGCATATCATTCGCCATTAATTCAAGTGCTTCACGGCCATTCCAAGCGTGCACCACCTCATAACCTTCGCCGTCAAAATATTCCTTTATTAAATCTGATAAGCGAGCATCATCATCCGCAAGCAATAACTTCATCATAACTAATATCCTCTTCCTCTATTCTTTATTATGTCGGCGTTTTTATGCCATCAATTCAATTGTAAAGATTACCTTAGAGCCCGACACACACGCGCCCCTCTTTTCACTCTATTTACAAAGAATACTAATAAGTTGAACGAACGCATTTAGAGAAACAAAAAAGCCGCAAAACTGCGGCTTTCTTTACAAAACAATCAAGTCAAAAAATTGAAGAACTTATTGTTTGAATGGGTCACGTAACACAATAGTTTCATTACGATCAGGACCCGTTGAAATAATATCAACCGGCACACCCACTTGCTCCTCTAGGTAACGAATATAATCTTGCGCATTTTTTGGCAAGGCTTCGAAGTTTTCAGCACCCACTGTGGATTCACTCCAGCCAGGCAGCTCAACATAAGTTGGCTGAGCTTGTTCGTAACCTTCGCTATCGACCAAAGAGCCAGCAACTGGATTTCCATCTGCATCTGTATAACCAACGCACACCTTAACAGAATCAAAACCATCAAGAACGTCCAGTTTGGTCAAACAAATACCAGAGACTGAGTTGATTTGCACAGCATGACGCAAAGCCACAGCATCAAACCAACCACAGCGACGAGAACGACCAGTTGTTGCCCCAAACTCATGCCCACGCTCACCTAAGCGCTGACCATTCTCACAGAACAATTCTGTTGGGAAAGGACCAGAACCAACACGAGTCGTGTAAGCCTTAGTAATACCCAGAACATAGTCAAGATACAAAGGACCGAACCCTGTACCCGCTGGTGCACCACCTGCAGTAGTATTAGAAGAGGTAACATATGGGTAAGTACCGTGATCCACATCCAACAAGGAACCTTGAGCACCTTCGAACATGATGTTCGCACCCGCTTTACGCAGATCGTGCAACAGGGTAATGGTGTCTGCCACCATAGGACGCAAGAACTCAGCCATCTCCAAGCCTTCAGCGTACACCTCATCATAAGAAATGGCCTCAACATTGTGGTATTGAGTCAACACAAAGTTGTAGTATTCCAACACTTCTTTTAATTTCGTGGCAAAGCGTTCAGCATCCAACAAATCACCGACACGAATCGCACGACGAGCAACTTTGTCTTCATAAGCTGGTCCAATGCCACGACCCGTTGTTCCAATTTTCTTCTCGCCTTTTGCCTGTTCGCGAGCTTGGTCAAGCGCAATGTGGTAAGGCAAAATCAACGGGCAAGCCGCACTGATTTTCAAACGATCAACCGCAGGCACACCTTGTTCTTGAAGCTCTAATACTTCTTTTTTCAAAGCCGCTGGCGACAACACCACACCATTACCAATGATGCACTGCACACCGTCACGTAAAATACCAGAAGGAATCAAATGCAGAACGGTCTTCTTGCCATCAATTACCAAGGTATGGCCAGCATTATGACCACCTTGAAAACGGACAACAGCCGCGACGTCTTCGGTTAGTAAGTCAACAACCTTACCCTTACCTTCATCACCCCATTGAGTGCCCAGAATAACAACGTTTTTACCCATAGTTTCAGGTCTCATTTAGATAGTTCTTAAAGAAAAGTCTTGCGTTAACGTGGCAGTAATTGCCATGCGTCATCCACCAAATCCAGCTTATAATCTGCCTCGCTCGCCGTTACCTCATCAAGCGACTCAATCACCTGATAACCTTCAGCACGCAACGCATTGACCTTTTGCCAAAGCTCGACACTTTGACTCACTGGTGACACGACTGTTTTTGACTTAGCAACCTCAACCTCGGCAAGACTTACCAAAGCCTTCACATCAGTACTAAATCCTGTCGCAGGACGCGAACGACCAAACACTTGACCAATATTGTTATAACGACCGCCTCGAGCAATCGCATTACCATGACCTGGCACATAAGCCGCAAACACCACACCAGTGTGGTAGCTGTATGACATCAAATCACTTAAATCAAAATGCAAACCAACCGTTGGAAAACGTTGAGCAACCGCCGCCGCCATCTCTTTCAATAGAGCAATGGCCTCTTTAACCGGCGCAGAAATTGACGCCAACAGTGTATCCGCTTGCTCCAGTACTTCTTGACCGCCACACAAACGTGGCAACTCGATCAACCATGTTGATTGCTCTTCGCTTAGCGCTAATGTGTCAACATAACGTTCGAGTTCGGGCAAATCTTTTGCTCGGTACAAATCGGCCAATTTACTTTCTTGCTCAGAGCTTAACTGACAAGCCGACACAACACCGTTCACAATATCCACATGACCAAGGTCCAGCACCACATTTGACAACCCGGAGACAGATAAGGTCTGCAACATCAAAGACAGCACTTCGATATCACTTTCAACACCACCATGACCATACACTTCCGCACCCAGCTGAATCGGGCAACGAGTACCATCCAAACCTGATGGCACAGTACGCAGTACGCTACCGCAGTAACTCAAACGCTGAACACCTTCTTCTTTAAGGCAATGCGCATCAATACGAGCGACCTGTGATGTAAAATCGGCGCGCACCCCCATCAAACGACCAGATAGCTGATCAATTACTTTGAAGGTTTCGATTTCTAAGTCTGAACCAGCACCCGTTAAAAGGGAGTCCAGATACTCTAAAAGAGGAGGTATTACTAATTGATATCCCCAACTTTGATGGAGATTAAGCAGAGTTCTTCTAAGGTGTTCTATTTTAGCAGCCTGCTCAGGCAAAGCTTCGTCTACTCCCTCAGGAAGTAACCAGCGATCTGCTAATGTCATTAAATTATCCTCTTAGCTTCGTGTCAGCAAAAGAAGTACTACTCCAAGAAACATACTAACCGCCCCCAGAATGCGTAAATTAAAATCTGAGCTTGCGATAGCTCTTGCCATAATTTCTCTCCAAAAATGTGGAGCGAGAAACGGCAAAATCCCCTCGGCGATCAATAAAAGGCTGACGCCAACCAGTAGCGACTGCAACAATTCCTGCATAGATTCTCTTTGTTCCAACCATTAAAAAACCGGGCCTGACCCGGTTTTTGTAATAGTACCATGTTTCCTATTTTAACAAATAGGCTTGTCGCACGATTATTCGCGATTATCTATCGTGAACCGCCGCCTACAGAGCTATTCAAGTACTTGAAGAACTCACTGTCAGGCTCAAGCACAAACAGATTGCCGTTACCAACAAAGCTTTCACGGTAGGCCTGCAAGCTACGATAGAATTCATAGAACTCTGGATCCTGCTTATAAACCTTCGAGTAAATAGCGGCTGCTTTCGCATCACCATCACCACGAATCATTTCCGCATCCCGTTGTGCTTCGGCTTCCAAAACGACTTTTTGACGATCCGCATCCGCACGAATACCTTCCGCTAGCTCTAGACCTTTCGATCTGTGCTCACGAGCTTCACGCTCACGCTCAGTACGCATACGCTGATAAACAGACTCACTTACATCTGGCGGAAGATCAATTCGTTTAACACGAATATCAATAATCGAAATACCCAACTCATTCTGTGCAACGCGGTTTAGGTCATCGCGCAATTCCGTCATCAGCAAATCACGCTCACCAGACACTACTTCGTGCATGGTGCGCTCACCGAATTTGTTACGCAAACCAGTATCAACACGAGATGACAATACTCGATTCGCAACAAACTCATCACCTGACGTTGCCTGATAGAACTTAGCCACTGAGTCGATTTTCCATTTCACATAGGAATCCACTACAACCGCTTTCTGTTCTAGCGTCAAATAACGCTGAGGACGAGAATCCATGGTCAAAATACGCGCATCAAACTTCTTCACTTCATTCATGATCGGCAGCTTAAAGTGCAAACCTGGCTTCACATCGTCTTCGACGATCTCACCAAAACGCAAAACAACGGCTCGTTCAGTCTCTTTCACGACATACAGCGTTTGAGACCCCACCAGAACGACAAGAAGAAGTACAAATAAAACCACAAAAGAAAAGCCTTTCATTAATTTCTACCCTCTCTACGAACGGTGACACCTTGGCGCTTACGCAACTCGTTTAACACCTGATCAGTTAGACTGCTAATATCAGACGACCCCAAGTTTGAAGAACCACTGGCTGACGCTGCTGACTGCTTCATCAATTGATCAAGCGGCAAGTACATCATGTTATTCCCACCTTCGGTATCAACAACAACCTTGTTAACGTCTTTATAAACAGACTCAACTGTTTCGATGTACAAACGACGACGAGTCACTTCAGGCGCTTTAGTATATTCGCGATACAAACGATCAAAACGATCCGCTTGACCACTCGCACGAGCAACAATCTCAGAGCGATAAGCTTCTGCTTCCTCACGAATACGCTGAGCACGACCACGCGCTTCAGGAATCACACCGTTAGCATAAGACTCTGCTTCGTTTTTCACTCGCAACTCATCTTCTTTCGCTTTAATAACGTCATCAAATGCCTCTTGCACCTGAGTCGGCGCCTGAGTATTTTCAACGTTTACTTTAGAGATAAGTAGGCCTGTGCCATACAGATCACTGTAAGACTGAATACGCGCTTTTACTTCATCCGCCAACAGTTCACGACCTTCTGTAAGGATTTGACCCATTTCTGAGCTACCCACAACATGACGAAGCGCACTTTCTGTCATTTGAGCCAAAGACTCTTCGGGATTACGCACATTGATCAAGAAATCCTTCGGGTTCTGTACTGAGTACTGAACCGACACACCGACTTCAACAATCGCATCATCAACCGTCAACATAAGCGCTTTGTGATCATGCGAACGCACTTTCGTGACATTAACTTTACTAACGGAATCAATCAAAGGTGGATTCCAGTGCAAACCAGGCATCACAGTCGAATGATATTCACCCAAGCGCAACACCACGCCTCGCTCTTGCTGGTCAACCTGATAAACACCAGTTGCCGCCCAAAGCGCGAACAAAGCCAACAATACAATAGCAATCAAGCCGCCACTGAACTTGCCAGACAAACCAGAACCGCCGCCATTTGAGCCGCCGCCTTTCCGAGATTTTCTAACCCCTAGCATGTCCATCAACTTATTAAAGGCTTCATCTAGATCTGGTGGTCCTTGATCTTTTCCGCCGGATGGACGACCCCAAGGATCGTTATTCTTCTCTTTATCGCGACCTTCATCTGGGCGACCAGCACCATTATTACGGTTTTTATCTGGATTCCATGGGTCGTTGTCGTTATTACCCGGTTCATTCCAGGCCATACTACATCTCCACTTTATTTTAATGATAATTCCAGTGACCTATGCCGCTACAATCTGATCCTCAGACATACCAGCACGAGCTAAAATCTGTAAATAGTCTTTCTTAGGAAGCTTCACATCCAATACAAAATGACCGTTTTCGTCAAAACGCTCTGATCTTACCGCACCATGCTCAAACAACATAGCGCGCAAACGACCATAATGACTTGGCAAGTTTAATGTCTCCGTAAACACATCCACCGCCAATAACTCAGCAATAGCCTGCTTTAGCAACTCTAAACCATCGCCATCACGAGCAGACAACCAAACTCGTCTTGGGTTCCCATGCTCATCTCTATCTATACGTGGCTCAGCCGTAGGAAGTGCATCAATTTTATTAAAAACTAACAAAGTCGGCACTTCATCCGCACCAATTTCTTCCAACACTGTACCCACATGAAGCATATTATCATCACGAGAAATATCAGCCGCATCCACCACATGCAGCAACAAATCCGCTTCCGCCGACTCTTTAAGGGTCGCCTGAAACGCTTTAATCAATCTGTGCGGCAATTGACGAATAAACCCAACCGTATCCGCCAATACCACAGAACCTATTTGCTCGATATCCAAACGTCTAAGAGTCGGATCCAGTGTCGCAAATAATTGATCAGCAGCATACACCTCAGAACCCGTAATACGGTTAAATAATGTTGATTTTCCCGCATTTGTGTAACCGACTAAAGACACAGTAGGAACAGCAGAACGGGCACGAGAGCGACGACTTTGATCTCGTTGCGTACCCACTTTTTCAAGGCGTTTCTGAATGGATTTAATGCGTACACGAAGCAAGCGACGGTCCGTTTCCAACTGGGTTTCACCAGGGCCACGCATACCGATGCCGCCTTTTTGGCGTTCTAAGTGAGTCCAACCACGAATCAATCGGGTTGACATGTGCTGTAACTGAGCCAGCTCAACCTGCAGTTTACCCTCATGGGTACGTGCACGCTGGGCAAAAATATCCAGTATTAAACCAGTACGATCCAACACTCGACACTTTAAAACACTTTCTAAGTTACGCTCTTGAGATGGTGATAAAGCATGATCAAACAGCACCACTTGTGCTTCTTCTTGATCAACAATATCTTTAATTTCATCCAATTTCCCGCTACCAACAAAATATTTGGCATCAGGACGCTGACGGGACCCTGTAACAACAGCAACAGGGTCAGCACCAGCCGACATAGCAAGCTCAACAAACTCTTCTGGCCCATAGCTTTCGCTTTGATCATTAAAATCAATATGGACCACAACAGCAATTTCACCACTATCAGGGCGTTCAAAAAACAATCTTATATTCCTCTGTTTGTCTTGTCAGACAAACTATTCAGCGGCATCTTCCGGCTGATCAGGAGACGGCATGCGGATAGTACGTGAAGGCACAACAGTCGAAATAGCATGTTTGTATACCATTTGGCTAACTGTGTTTTTCAAAAGAATCACAAACTGATCAAATGACTCAATCTGGCCTTGAAGTTTAATTCCATTCACAAGAAAGATTGAAACAGGCACTCTTTCTTTGCGCAGAACATTTAGGTAAGGGTCTTGTAATGATTGCCCTTTTGACATCGGAATCTCCTTAAAAAAGCGAAAACTAATAAATTAAATATTGAAAAAACAATACTGTAGATACTACACCAAATTTTTTATTATTTCCCCTATATAATCCTGCTTTCTATGTAATTCAAGGCCTCAGAGGCAAGTTCTTTTGATAAACTGTCGAAAATCATCAAATCTTCCCAGCCTCGCAACCAAGTCAGTTGTCGTTTCGCTAATTGACGAGAAGCGACTACCCCTTTAAAGATAGCATCTTCTAACAAATCCTCACCTTCTAAATATTGCCAAAGTTGACGATAACCGACACAGCGCATAGAAGGCATATCAATGGTAAGATCCCCTCGATGGTACAAGGCCTCCACCTCTGCCAAAAAACCTTGCTCCATCATTTGCTTGAAACGTAACTCAATGCGTTCATGTAGAAGACTACGCTCTTTCGGCATCACCGCCATATTAATCATATCAAAAGGCAAAGAAACCGCTTGCTGCTCTGTCCATAACTGCGTCATGGTCTTGCCAGTCAATCGATATACCTCTAACGCACGCTGTAAGCGCTGAGGATCATTAGGGTGAATTCTGGACGCCGCTTCAGGGTCAACCTTTGCTAACACTTCATGCAAAGCAGGCCAGCCTTTCTCTTCGGCCTCCCACTCAATCTCTTGACGCAAACCGGCATCCGCCTTTGGCATATCGGCCAAGCCTTTCTGCAAGGCGTTAAAATACATCATGGTACCGCCAACTAAGAGCGGTGTTTTTCCATTCGCTAAAATTTCCTCTACATGCATGACCGCATCGTCGACAAAATCTGCCGCCGAATAAGACTCAACAGGATCAATAATATTAATCAGACGATGTGGTGCTCTAGCCAACAATTCAGCATCTGGTTTTGCCGTGCCTATGTCCATTCCCTTGTAAACCAACGCAGAATCAACGCTAATAATTTCAAAATCATGCTGCTCAGCCAATTCAACAGCCAACCCCGTTTTACCAGAGGCTGTTGGCCCCATTAAACACACCACTTGTGGTTTTGCCATACTAACGCCCTCGCAAAAAGAGTTTGTCTAAGTCATTCATACTCAAATAGGCCCATGTTGGTCGACCATGATTACACTGACCACTTCGCTCAGTTACCTCCATGTCACGCAGCAAACTGTTCATTTCGGCAATCGTAAGCTTACGATTGGCACGCACCGCACCGTGACACGCCATAGATGCCATTAATTCATTAGCACGTGACTCCAAAAGATCCGATACACCGTTTGCGGAAAGATCACTAATCACATCCCGAACCAAATTTTCAACATCACCACGAATCAGAATAATAGGCACCTCACGCACCATCACACTTTCCAATCCAGTACGTTCAACCCTAAAACCAAATGCCTCAAAAACCGCACCACTTTCTTCAACCAAATCAGCCTCACTTTGTGAGACAGAAATATTAATCGGCACTAACAAAGGCTGTGTAGCAATGCTCTTTTCATAAAATGCATTTTTCATTCGCTCATAAACAATACGCTCATGTGCCGCGTGCATGTCGACCACTATCAATCCCTGCTCGCTTTCAGAAAGAATATACACACCATGTATTTGCGCCACGGCATAGCCCAATGGTGGCACTTTCTGATAATTCCCTTCATTAACCTGCGTAAAGACGGATTCACTAGAAGGAACGGAGATAGATTTGATTTCCCCCGTCTCTGGATCCACTTGCTCCGTGGCAGAAGCAAAATCCTGAGCGTAACCTGACAGGCGCTGCATACCATCTAACTGATTACGAATGCTATCGCCAGTTGGATTGCTTGCCACACCAGTTTGTCGCATCCAATCCATACCATTATTAGCAGGACGATTTACCAACGGTAATGCGGATTGCTCTGACATGGCACCGATTGAGACTGTATTCTCCTGACTGTCCGTCACACCTGTCGGAGCGGAATCGGATTCAGGACGCACATCCGCTATCGCTTTGTGAATACGACTAAATAGGAAATCATGCACCAAACGCCCATCACGAAAACGCACTTCATGTTTCGTCGGGTGCACATTCACATCAACCGTGGAAGGATCCAATTCTAAATACAAGACAAACGTCGGGTGACGACCGTTATACAACACATCACGATAGGCCTGCCTAACCGCATGGGCCACCAACTTATCTTTCACCACTCGACCATTCACAAAGAAATATTGCAAGTCCGCCTGAGAACGCGAAAAGGTAGGCAAACCAATCCACCCCCACAGTCGCAAACCAGCCGCTTCAACATCCAGTGTTAGAGTGTTTTCAATGAATTTTTTACCCAACAAAGTCGCTAAGCGATGCTCCGCATGCAACTGATCCGTCACTGGACGCAAGTCATACACTTGCTTACCATTGTGACTCAGACGAAAGCCCGTTTCATAGCGGCTTAAAGCCAAACGCTTAACCACTTCTTCAAGATGAGAAAACTCGGTTTTTTCAGTCCGCAAAAACTTACGACGCGCTGGCGTATTAAAAAATAAATCGCGCACATCAATCGTGGTACCTTGCGGATGAGAGGCTGGGCGAATTGCCGCGGCCATGTCTTTACCTTCCGCTTCCACACGCCATGCTTCGCTTTCATTTTCTGCCTGAGACGTGAGGTGCATTCTAGACACTGAGCTGATACTGGCCAGTGCTTCTCCGCGAAATCCCAGCGTATTCACAGCTTCAAGATCATCCAGAGTGACAATTTTACTGGTGGCATGACGGCTCAGAGCAAGTGACAAATCATCTTTCACGATACCGACGCCATTATCACGGATCTTAATTCGCCTAACACCACCTTGCTCTACATCAATATCCAGTTGGGAAGCACCCGCATCCAAACTGTTTTCCAGCAGTTCCTTTACCACAGAAGCGGGACGCTCAACCACTTCACCAGCGGCAATTTGGTTGGCAAGACGTGGCGATAAAAGATTGATTCTTTTCATTGACGACCTTATTTATTTTGGCCCATTCGTATTGGGCACCTGATCTGATTATCCAGCTGGAATCACTAATTTTTGACCAATCCAGATAACATCATTTTTTAACTTATTGGCTTTTCTTAAAACTGCCAAAGAAACCTGATTCCGACGTGCAATTTGTGACAAAGTATCACCCTTGCTAACCGTGTAGACATAGTCAGAATGTTTCTTTTGCTTCCACGCTACCAAGGTGCCTTCCGGCGCATTTTTCGTGAAGTATTCAATCACACCTTTGGAAATAGACTCAGCCAATTTAACTCGATAAGTTCGGCTAGACAGGTTTTTCGCTTCAGTCTTGTTTGAAACAAATCCCGTCTCGATGAGGATAGATGGAATATCAGGGGATTTAAGCACCACAAAGCCTGCTTGCTGAACGGAGTTTTTGTGCAACTTGGCCACCCCTTTCATTTTGCCAAGCACACTTTCACCAATATTAAGGCTCATCTGGATAGTCGAATTCATTGACATATCAAGCAAGACTTCGGCCAACAGCTGGTCTTTGTCATCCAGTGAGATACCGCCCACTAAATCAGCCGCGTTCTCTTGCTGCGCCAACCAACGCCCCATTTCCGAGCTTTTACCACTTAACGACAAAGCCCACACTGAGGCACCTCGCGCGCTGGCTTTGGTAAAGGCATCGGCGTGTACCGAAATCATTAAATCGGCATTCGCTTCACGAGCCACCCGAGAACGATCCCGCAATTTCAAATAAACGTCCGTTGATCGGGTCAACACCGCTTTAAAACCATCCACCGCATTAATTCGTTTCGCCAACTCTTTCGCGATCGACAACACAATGTCTTTCTCACGCACCTTGTATTTCCCCAAGGCCCCCGGATCTTTACCACCATGACCTGGGTCAATGGCAATCACAATGTCTCGCTTCTCTTTCGAAATATTGGCTAGACTTTTTACAATCGTAGCTGGCTTTCTCTTTCCATACTCTAGCTCCACTAGGATCCTTGGACCATAGGTGCTATTGGCTGACAAGACAGTACTTTTGGCTCGCGCAGCTTGCGCCAAATCCAATACAAAACGGACGCCAGAATTACGCTTAGCGTAACGAACTCGCATCAACACATCGGACGACAATGCAGCCAAGCCATTTACGACAGAGTTGCTCAAATTGGCGTCACTAATGTCAACAACAATGCGGTCTGGATTAGACAAAGGAAAGATACGATGTTCAGACTTATTGGATAGCTCAAATACCAAACGAGTCACCCCTTCTTGTTGGGCAACACGAATATCACGCACTTCGGCGGCAGACACTTCCATGGCAACAATGGAAGCCATCCAGACCAAAATTATACTCAAAAATGTTTGAAATTTAGTTTGCATATCAGACAGCTAGCTATATATAAGAGACACACTATAACGGCTGAACCAGTGGATCTCAATCTTACTGATCGTAAAGAATTCGATGGCTTAGTCGGCAAGCATGTCTTGTAACTTCGCCATAGCGATTGCGCCCTTATCGGTCGTCGCCTCAAGCACAGCATGACGACCTTGACGAATCAAACCTAAACGCACAATTAAATCGGCTTGCGGCAGAATCCCTCGCCCCATTTCCGCCCACTCAATAAGGCACAAACTCTGCTCGGTAAAATAATCTCGAATGCCCATAAACTCTAACTCTTCGGCATCGCCAAGCCGGTACAAATCAAAGTGATATACTTCTAAATCTGCCAATTCATAGGGCTCAACAATTGTATAGGTTGGACTTTTAACTGGCCCTTCATGCCCCATACCTCTTAACATACCTCGAACCAAGGTGGTTTTCCCCATCCCAAGGTCCCCTTCTAGGTACACCACACCACCGTTTCGTAACGCGACCGACAAGCGTGCCCCAAAGGCTTCCATGTCCGCCTCACCATAAATATCTTTTACTATTTGCATTCGCTCTTAAACCTTCTTCGCCCAATCACACCAGGACCACACTGAAACTCAGACAATTCTAATACACAAAGCTTTTGAAACAAGCTCTGTTACCGCATAATCAAACACTTATCGTTAATAAGCTTATTTTAAGGCTTTTCATGGATTGGCTACTCATTACATTGATCGCAATAGCGGTTTTCATTACCGGCATCTCCAAAGGTGGATTTTCTGGCGCCTTTGGCATCATCGCTGTGCCGTTAATCTCACTGCAGACATCGCCAGTTTACGCCGCCGCTATTATGTTGCCCATCTTATGTTTAATGGACATTTTCACCCTACAAAAGTTTTGGCAAAAATGGCGCAAAGCCGAGTTAATAAACTGCATTCCGGCTGCGATTACCGGTGTTATCCTTGGTGGATTAACCGCATCATGGTTTTCGGCCGATTGGTTAAAAATCATGGTGGGCATTGTTGCCGTTGGTTTTACACTCAATTCATGGCCACGCAAACACCGCACAAAAAGCCCCCAACCGATCAATCAAATTGCGGGGCGCTTATGGTGCGCCCTTGGGGGCTTCACCAGTTTTATAGCCCATGCTGGCGGCCCACCAATGAGCGTGTATTTGATCAGAGCCAATTTGGACAAAACACAATATGTCGCCACGGCCGCGGTAATTTTCACCGCCATCAATTACGTCAAACTAATCCCTTATAGCATGCTAGGCCAACTCAACGCCTCAAACATTTTACTATCACTGTGCTTTGCGCCATTAGCCTATATCGGCGTACAACTTGGCGCTTGGTTACACGACCAGATCTCAACCGGCTTGTTTTTCAAATGCATGTACAGTTTTTTATTCATAACAGGCATCAAGTTAATCTGGGATGGCGGCAGGGCGTTAATCTAAGCTTATGACATAAAAAAACGAGCCAACGCTCGTTTTTTTATGTCATGTATTCACATCATATCAAGCAGCATCAAACATCTAAGCCAAACATTGTCTTGCGATAATGCTTGAGCTCACCAATGGACTCCAAAATATCGTCCAAGGCCAAATGCGCGCCGGATTTTGTAAACCCTTCTAACGCTTCTGGTTTCCAGCGACGTGCCAACTCTTTAATCGTACTAACATCGAGATAACGGTAATGAAAATATGCCTCCAGCTTCGGCATATAACGATACAAAAAACGACGATCTTGCCCCACACTGTTACCACAAATTGGCGAAACACCAGCCGGAACATATTGCTCAAGAAAAGCTATCGTTTGCGCTTCTGCGGCCGCCATATCAATGTCAGAAGCCAGTACCTTTGCCGTCAAACCTGACGCACCATGATGCTGAGTACACCACTCATCCATACCATCCATCACGGATTTTTCTTGATGAATTGCTAAGTTCGGGCCTTTTGCCAGCACATTTAAATCTTTGTCGGTCACCACAGTCGCAATTTCAATGATAGTATCCTGCTCTGGCTCCAAACCTGTCATTTCAAGGTCAATCCAGATTAAATTGTCTTTATTCAAACTCATATTTTTCCAAATCCTTTATTATCAATGCCAAGCATTATACTCTATGCGCCTTACTATAGGATCAGACGAACCGAATGTCGAAGCGAAAACTTACCAAACAACAAACTTGGCGCATTGAAAAAATTCAACAAGAGCGCATTGAGAGAACCAAGAAGCGCGGCGACATCGCCGAAGAACTTCTTCAATCGTCCGATCTTGGTGCCGAAACTGAGGGCATTGTCATCTCTCATTTTGGTACACAAGTTGAGGTCGAGGGCACACAAGCACCTTTTATCGGCATTTCTACCCGTTGTAACTTAAGAGCCAATCTTGGCCAATTAGTGACAGGCGACAAAGTCATTTGGCGCCCTAAACAACAAGCAGGTGGCATTGTAGTAGCAACAACAGAGAGACAAACCTCCCTGTCACGCCCAGACATGCATGGTCGCCTAAAACCAGTTGCCGCCAACATAGACCATATTGTGATTGTGATTGCAGCAGAACCGGTTGCTCACGCCAATTTAATTGATCGCTATTTAGTGGCCGCCGAAACCGTTGGTATACCTCCGGTGATTCTGCTTAATAAGTGCGATCTGATCAATGACAGCAATCGTGACCAGCTCAATGCCTTGCTAGACACTTACGAGCAGCTCAAGTATCGAATCATTCGAACCTCCACCAAAGATCAAGCTGGCATGGAATCCCTATATCAGTTCCTAGGGGACAAAACCAGCGTGTTTGTTGGTCAATCTGGAGTCGGCAAATCGTCTCTCATTGGTACATTGCTGCCAGACATTGATATTAGCGTGGGCGAATTATCGCAAAAGCGCAAAAAAGGCACTCACACCACCACCACAGCACGACTGTTTCACATGCCCAAAGGCGGAGACTTAATCGACTCCCCCGGCATCCGGGAATTTGGTTTGTGGCACATTAGTGAAGATGAACTACTCAATGGCTTCATTGAATTTCGCCCTCACATTGGTTATTGCCGCTTCCGCGACTGCGCCCATGAAAAAGAACCTGGCTGCGCCATATTAGAAGCCCTAGACAAAGGCGAAATCTCCAAACATAGATTCCAAAGCTACTTACGCATCAAGCAATCCATTCGAGAAAACCAAGCCTTTTAGTTAAATAAAAAATGCGAGCCAACAAAGCTCGCATTTTTACAACAACTCTTTAACGATATTTTGTGCCATTCAGACCATTCAATCTAAAAAACCATTTCTGGTGTGAGCTTCAAATCCGACTGTTTCGCAGGGTTACCAAAGTTACGACGATTCTGATTTAGCAATTTACGGTAAGCATCGTCCGTCAGCAAGGTAATGCTAATGCGTCTATTTTCAGGGCTCGCTGGGTTCAAGCGATTATATGGAACGGTGCCACCTAATCCGGTTACCTGAGCAAACCGAGTATCGCTCACCCCGCCTTCTTCTAAAATTCTGCGCGCGGCATTGGCCCGCATGGCTGATAAGTCCCAATTGTTCAGTCGGGCTGAGCCTATATATTTAGAAGAGTCCGTATGACCACTGATAACAATAGGGTTATTTACCTTATTAAAGAGTGGTGACATGGTTAACAGAGTATTCTCAATGTCTGGCACCATTCGCGCACTACCACGTTCAAACATCGGCTTATCCGGCGTATCCAGTAACGTAATGCGTACGCCAATAGGGGTAATCTCGATGCGCAAATTCTTCTGTTTAGACAGAACAATGTTATTTTTTTCTAATTCATCTTTGACTAAGTCATTCAAACTCTGCGACACAGAAGACTCTTCCCCATTTCCCTTTCTTGTTTCATGGGTTGGCACATCGGTACTACCTGGTTCAGGTAACTGCAAATCGAGCTTTTTCTCTATGCTCATGGCTGGACTGCCCCCCAAATCAATTGGATTAGCACTAAAACCTGCCGAGCCTGCTCCCATAGGATCCTGAAAATACCCTTGAATCGTTTCCCTTTCTTCTGGGGTCGCCACACTGATAATCCACAACACCAAAAAGAAAGCCATCATCGCCAAGGCAAAATCCGCCAGAGCAATCTTCCATGCGCCACTATGATGGCCACCTTTCTTAACCTTCTTTACTCGCCGAATAACCAAGCTATTAGAACCTAAGGCCATCTCACTCTCTCCTTATTGCCATAGCTCAAGTTAGCGGTATTGCTGAAGTTCAATGGACAATTCAGCAAAACTCGGACGCATATCCGGTGGCAGTAATTTACGACCTGTTTCGACCGCTACTGGTGGTGCATAGCCAGACACCACAGAATTCAAACTGGCTTTCACACACAAATAGGCTTTTAACTCATGGCCTCCAAGAGTCTCCAGATGCGCCGATGCCGGACCGACAAAACCATAAGCAAAGAAAATCCCCAAAAACGTCCCCACCAAAGCGGCCGCCACATGATAACCAATTTCTTCCATTGGCCCACCAATTGACCCCATGGTGATGACAATACCCAAAACCGCCGCGACAATACCAAATCCAGGCAAAGCCTCAGCCACACGATTTAATGCATGACCAGGCTCAACTAACTCTTCTTGAATTTGTTCAATTTCGTTGTCCATAATGGCTTCAATTTCGTAGGCGGGTAACCCAGTCAGGGTAAAAATACGATAGTTGTCGGTGAGAAAGTTCACCACCTCATGATCACGAACCACATCAGGAAAACGATTGAACATATCACTGGTGAAAGGTGATTCGATGTCTTCTTCGATTGACAAAAAGCCCTCTTGACGGCTTTTCTGAAACAAACAATACATCAACCCCAATAATTGGGAATAAAAACGTTTATTGTGTCGACTTCCGGTGATCACTTGCGGCAGCATGGTAAAGACTTTTTTCTGCACCACGAAAGGGTTCGCCACCATAAAAGCCCCTAATGCAGCACCACAAATAATAAGAATTTCAAAAGGCTGCCATAACGCTAATAACTGTCCATGTGCGGCCACGTATCCAGTTATAACACTGACGATAACGACCAGCAGGCCTGCTAATGCAAACATATTTTACTTCCTTAATACTGACAAAGTATGCTCTTACATAAATATACAGTATGATTAATCAGATACGAAATATAAGAGTATGATGCATACTTATAAACAACCGAGTCGACAAAGTCACCTTTTATGAGCAGCAAATCTCCATCGGGCCTAAACGAATGGCTGAGTTTTCTTAAAACGAAAAAATTCCCAGTGCGAGCGGGCAATCTGGCTCGCCTAAAGACACAAATTAAACGCACGGAAGACACTCTGGAGAACATGCAAAAAAATGTTGCCAGTGATCCACTCCTCGCCTTCGCCATCTTAAATGAAGCCAACCGAATTGTGGTCAACAAGCATAATGAAATCAATACACCATTTCATGCGGCGGCGATGGTAGGCATGAATGGCATTCAAAACCTATTTAAATATTTTACTCCTTACGAGACACGCAACAAACAACGCCCAGATAACCTCAATGCCTTTTTAGCCGAAATCCAAACAAGCTATGAAGCAGCCTCGATTGCTAGACATTGGTCGATCGAAAACCTAACCAGCCATGAAGATGATATTTTCTGGATTACCCTATTCCGTGATTCTGTCAAATGGCTACTCTGGTATTACGCTTACCCTGTTATGCAAGAAATAAAGAATCGAATCCTACAGGGCGAAAAAGCCAGCCAGGTTGAAATGAGAGTATTAGGCTGCCGTATTGATGAATTGACGGTGCATTTATGCACTTTCTGGGGAACGCCAAACAAGGTTATCGAGTCATTTTTAACCAAACACATTCCCAATACCAGCGAATTACAGTCCCTCGCCCATTTGGCACATCACCCAGATGAGCTACCAGGTTTTACTGAGGATAAACGACTAACCATCTTGATGAACAACCCGCTGATTTTTTCATACTGCGCCTCTAAGGTCGCAGACGAAGTAAGCAACAACGGCTGGGACTCAAAAAATCTCGCGTTCTTTTACCGAGTGGTAGCATCCGTCATGCATCGTCGTATTGGTAACATCATTAGCACCGCTCACTTTGCCTCTACGGAAGCCGCGAAACTTTATAATCATCGCGGCAAACGCCCTATGGCCTTGCAATTGCTTGATCCAGATCTGTACACCAAAAACAGCGCTTCTGTTAAAAAGAAGGTGGTTGTTTCTCCATTAGCCAGCTTAAAGAAAAACTTAACAAGAAGTGAGCATCAGGGCTGTAAAAACCAAGCCAATCTGGCCTTAAAAACCATTAAACAGAGCATCCCAAATACTCAGCACGTGATTATCTTCAAACACAACTCAACTGGGTTTCAGCCTCTCTTCCAGTCTGGCTATAAACTGGAAATCTTGAAGAAAATTCGCTGGAATGCCGGCTCAAAAGTATTTGACAAACTTGCCAAGCAAAAATCTGCAAGCCACTTATTTGGTGATAAACTTAATGCATTATTCAGCGATTTACCCGACACCTCGGATCAAATCATCGACGAGCAAAGCCATCTTATCCTGGCATCAGCCGTCGTCAGTCAACATGAAATGATGCTTTTTTGGCTTGAAACCCGAAACGAATTTAACGAAAAAGATTTTAAGACACTAAAACAAATCGTGTCCCTTATTAATAACGCCTAACCCCAATCATCAGGACGAACACTGTGACTAAAGACCAACTGTTTGCCTTCGCGCAACACATCACACCTCAAAAAACACTTTCACGAGCCATCGGCCGAATCGCGGAATGCGAGAATAACTGGGTAAAAAATACCTTTATCAGTCAATTTGTTAAAAAATATCAAGTTGATATGTCTGAAGCCATAAACAGTGACCCTCTTTCTTACCGTAACTTCAACGATTTCTTTACTCGCGCTATTCGACCTGAATTACGCCCGATTGCTGAAAGTGATGACAGTCTAGCTTGTCCTGCAGACGGCGCGATCAGCCAATTAGGCAAGATAGAACACGGCACCTTATTTCAAGCAAAAGGCCATCATTACAGCCTTACCACATTGCTCGGTGGCGATGCTTCTTTATCTGATCAATTCCTTGGTGGCTCATTCGCCACTGTGTATCTGTCTCCAAAAGACTACCACAGAGTTCACATGCCATTAACTGGCAAGCTAACCAAAATGATTCACGTACCTGGTAAGCTTTTCTCGGTCAATAAAGTCACCGCAGAGCAAATCCCCAATGTCTTTGCTCGCAACGAACGCACCGTTTGCCTATTTGAAACAGAAGCAGGCCCAATGGCCGTCATCCTAGTAGGCGCTATGATAGTGGCCAGCATTGAAACCGTGTGGGCTGGACAGGTCACACCTTTTAATAAAAACGTCGTTACTTGGGATTATGCTGAGCTTAATGAGATCGAGCTGCAGAAAGGCGATGAAATGGGCCGCTTTAAACTGGGCTCTACAGCCATTGTACTGTTCGGCAAAGACGCCGTTGATTGGGAAGAAAGCCTGCAAGCTGACAGCCCAACCCTAATGGGTATGCCATTTGGTAAAATAAGCAAGAACTAAACAGGCATTAAAACCGCCCGATATAAAAAAAGCCTGCAATTGCAGGCTTTTTTTAGTCAAGATTGAAGCATACTCACTAAGGCAACTCGTCCTCTAATTCCTCTTTCGGCGTCGGCACCAAATCTTCTCTTGTAATATTCAATCCCAGCAACAAATTCGCCGCCACAAAGATAGAAGAATAGGTACCAATCACGATTCCCACGAGCAAAGCCATAGAGAAATTATGAATGGCTTCACCACCAAACAAGAACAAGACCACCAACACAAACAAGGTGGTCAAAGAGGTAATCAAGGTACGACCCAATGTTTGATTGATAGACTCATTAATCAAATCATAAGGCTCTGTGTCTCGCATAATACGAAAGTTTTCGCGGATTCGATCACAGACAACAATGGTATCATTCAAAGAATAACCTACCACCGCCAATAAAGCCGCCAACACTGTCAAATCAAACTCCACTTCGAAAAGCGAAAAAAAGCCGAGTGTGATAATGACATCGTGCGCCAAGGCTGCAACAGACGCCAAGGAGAACTTAAACTGAAAACGCACCGCGACATAGATCATCACGATCAATAGCGCCAGCAACATTCCCAAGCCACCTTGCTCACGCAACTCTTCACCCACTTGCGCACCAACGAATTCAGAACGCTGCAAAGTCACCGACACTTCGCCGTGATTTTGCAAGCTCGCCAACACTTCGTCACCCAAGGTTGGTGTATAGGCATTGGCCATACGCACCACCACATCCGTCGGTGAACCAAAGTTCTGCACGACAATGTCTTCATAGCCATTATCCGCCAGCAACTGACGCACATCGTCCAGCTGGGGCGCTTGATCATACGCCACCTCAACCAAAGTACCGCCAGTGAAATCCAGGCCAAATTGCAAGCCTTTCACAGCCAATGATCCCAAGGAGATGAGAATAAGTGCAACGGAAAAACACGCCACAATCTTACGCATCGCCATAAACGGAATAGTTGTCACTTTCATGGCTCTCCCCTTAAATATACAATTTCTTGTTTTTACGACCGCCGTAAACAAGATTCACTTGTGAACGCGTTACCACAATGGCCGTAAACATGGATGTTAAAATACCCAACGATAGAGTGACTGCAAACCCTTTTACCGGTCCGGTTCCCACAGCAAACAAGATCACCGCTACCAACAAGGTAGTAATGTTGGCGTCAAAAATCGTCGTAAAAGCACGGTTAAAACCAGAATGAATCGCCTGCTGGCTTGGCACACCATTGGCTAACTCTTCCTTTATCCGGGAAAAAATCAACACATTGGCATCCACCGCCATCCCCATCGTTAACACAATACCCGCAATACCTGGCAAGGTTAACGTGGCCGACATCAGGGACATACAGGCCATTAGCAATACAATATTAAGCGCCAAGGAGACATTGGCAAAAATGCCAAATACCTTGTAATACACCAACATGAACAGCATCACCACCAATAAACCAATCTGCGCAGAAGTCACACCCAACTGAATGTTTTCAGCACCAAGACTTGGCCCAATAGTCCGTTCTTCAACGAAGTAAATTGGTGCAGCCAAAGCACCGGCACGCAATAACAGGGCTAATTCTGAGGACTCACGTGGACTATCTAGTCCTGTAATACGGAAGGAATTACCTAAAGTGGTTTGAATGGTCGCCAAGGAGATAATACTTTTCTCACTGTAACTGCGACGTACTTCTTCCATCTTACCGTCTTTCTCAACAAAACGACTGCGGGATTTGTGCTCGATGAACACCACCGCCATATTGCGACCCACTGCAGAGCGAGTCACCTTAGTCATCTGCTTACCACCCTTAGAATCAAGGCTGATATTCACCTGAGGCTGGCCATTTTCATCAAAAGATGAGCTTGCATCAGCCACACTGTCGCCAGTGATGATGATGTCACGCTCTAAACGCGCCGTACGACCACTGCCATCACGAAAAGACAAGGTTTCAACATCCGCACCTTGGTCATCCAACCCGGCTTCCAAATGGAACTCTAGGTTTGCCGTCGCACCAATGATACGTTTCGCCGCTGCAGTATCTTGAACCCCAGGCAGCTCAACAACAATACGATTGCTGCCCTGACGTTGAACCAATGGCTCTGCCACACCAAGCTCATTTACACGATTACGCAAAGTCGTTAAGTTTTGCTGTAACGCATAAGACTCGATTTCTTTGGTTTCCGCTTCGGTAAAGCTCACATCCAAAAAGTAATCTGTGTCTTCTTGGCGAGTGTCGTAACGATAGTCAGCAAACTCACCTTTCAATAGATCTTCAGCCAAGGTTAAGTCCGACTCCTTCAAGAAACGAATCGACAACACCCCATCGGCAATACTCACACTACGGTAACGCACTCTGTCTTTACGCAGAGCCGCCTTCATTTCACTGCTACTTACTTCTAAGCGTTGCTTGAGCGCTGCTGGTGTATCCACTTCCAGCAAGAAGTGCACACCACCACGTAAGTCCAAGCCCAACTTAGCTGGCCCAGCGCCCAAAGAAGCCAGCCATTCTGGCGTGGTTGGCACTAGGTTCAACGCCGTCACATAGTCTTCCCCAAGGGCCGCCGCTACGACAGGTTTAGCAGCCAATTGGTCCTCGCCATTATTGAAACGCAAGGTACCGCCAGCAGAGGTTAGCTCTGCTTCTTTCAATTCTATATTTGCTTTACTGAGTGCCAGCTCTGCTTTTTGCAAAGTTTGCTGATCAACCACGGAAGTCGCTTTTTGAGTAGAGAGTTGTAACGCTGGATCATCCGGATAAAGGTTTGGGAAGGCATAGAGTAGCCCCAAAGCCAAAACAAGAAGAATTAGCAAATACTTCCACAAGGGGTACTTGTTAAGCATGAAAAATCCTTTACACCTAAAAATTTGAGTGGGCAAGAAAGAAGAAAAGCGCCTTCGATTCTCTCTTCAGGCGCTTTTCCAGCAACATTAAATCGACTTTAATGTTCCTTTAGGCAACACAGCAGCAACAGAAGATTTTTGAAATTTCATTTCAACACCTTCTGATACCTCTAGAGCGACATAGGCATCGTCTACTTTTGTTACCTTACCTAGGACACCACCGCCAGTTACGACTTCAGTTCCTTTCTCTAGAGCAGCAATCAAGTTTTTATGCTCTTTCGCACGTTTTGCTTGAGGGCGCCACATTAAGAAATAGAAAATAACGACAAAGCCAGCAAGTAGGACTAGGTTAAAAATACCTGCGTCCGCTGGTGCGCCACCTTCAGCGTAAGCTGGTGAGATCAATGCGATCATGGTTTTAGCTCTCCAATGGTTTATGAAACTCTTACAATTCCCTGACAAGAGAAAATTGTCATATTTTGTTTATTATTCACTCAAAGCAGGCGTTTCTAGGCCGCGCTTTGCATAAAACTCATCAACAAAGGCGTCAAATCTACCTTCATCGAGCGCCTTTCGCAATCCCGCCATGAGTGTTTGGTAATAACGAAGGTTATGGATGGTATTTAATTGTGCACCCACCATTTCCTGACACTTATCCAAATGATGTAGATAAGCCCGAGAAAAGTTTTTACAAGTGTAACAGTCACATTCTTTATCAAGTGGGTCAATATCATGGCGATATTGAGCATTACGAATGCGCACCACACCTTCAGAGGTAAACAAATGACCGTTACGGGCATTACGAGTCGGCATCACGCAGTCAAACATGTCGACGCCGCGACGAACCCCTTCCACTAAGTCTTCAGGTTTACCTACGCCCATCAAATAACGCGGTTTGTTTTCTGGCATTTTCGGTGTGATGTAATCCAACACCTTGATCATTTCTTCTTTTGGCTCACCTACGGACAAGCCACCAATGGCATAGCCATCAAAACCAATCTCCTCTAGACCCTCTAGAGACTCATCACGCAAGTTCTCGAACATACTGCCTTGGATAATACCAAACAAAGCCGATGGACTGTCACCGTGCTCATCTTTGGAACGCTTCGCCCAACGTAGACTCATGCGCATCGATTTGGCCGCCACATCCGCTGTCGCAGGGTAAGGCGTGCACTCATCAAAAATCATCACAATGTCGGAGCCAAGATCACGCTGAACCTGCATGGAAATCTCAGGACTTAAAAAGACTTTGGAGCCATTAATGGGTGAGCGAAAGCTCACACCCTCTTCCGTGATTTTGCGCATTTCCCCAAGAGAAAACACTTGAAAACCACCAGAGTCGGTCAAAATAGGTTTCTTCCATTGCGTAAAGTCATGCAGATCCCCATGCGCTTTCACCACCTCGGTTCCTGGGCGCAACCAAAGATGGAAAGTGTTCCCCAAGATAATATCAGCACCGATTTCTTCGATGTCCTTGGTTAACATGCCCTTCACTGTGCCATACGTACCGACTGGCATAAAAGCAGGGGTTTCTACCTTGCCTCGTGGAAAAGTCAAAGTCGCGCGACGCGCTTTACCTGAACTGGTATGCAGTTCAAAATCCATAAAACATTCTGGACGTTTCTCAGACATACGTCTTATTCCTCACCTTGCGGGCCTTTCGCCTGCGCATTTCGTGTAATAAACATGGCATCACCATAACTGAAAAATCGATACTTCTGCTCCACCGCCACGCGATAAGCCGACATTACTTGCTGATAGCCTGCAAAGGCACTGATCAACATAATCAAGGTTGATTCAGGCAAATGAAAATTGGTTACCAAAGCATCAACGGTCTTAAATTCGTAACCAGGGTAAATAAAAATACTGGTATCACCTTGCATTGGCGCAATCTCACCCGATTGACTGGCGGACTCCAAGCTGCGTACGCTCGTCGTACCGACCGCGACCACTCGACCACCTCGAGCCTTAGTCGCTTGCACCTGCTGGACGACCTGCTCACCCACTTCGACATACTCTGCGTGCATAATGTGGTCTTCTACATTATCCACCTTCATTGGCTGAAAGGTTCCCGCACCGACGTGCAAGGTAACAAAAGCCACCTCAACGCCCTTGTCCTTTAATTTGGCCAACAAGGCATCATCAAAATGCAAGCCTGCTGTTGGCGCGGCAACCGCGCCCGGCTTTTGGTTATAAACCGTTTGATAACGCTCTTGGTCACTGTCTTCATCAGGACGTTCGATATAAGGCGGCAATGGCATGTGCCCGACACGAGTTAAGATATCCAAGACCGGCTCTTGAAAAGCCAAATGGAATAACGCACCAGAGCGGCCCAGCATAGTCGCCTCAATCTGCTCACCCTTATCTTGTCCCAAGAAAATCTTAGTACCTTCTTTTGGTGATTTACTGGCACGAACGTGCGCCAACACCTCGTGACTAGCAATCACTCGCTCTACTAAGATTTCAACTTTGCCACCCGATTCCTTCTGGCCAAATACTCGAGCAGGAATGACTCGGGTATTATTAAACACCATCAAATCGCCAGCTTGAACTAATTCCAAAACATTCGGAAATTGGCGATGAATCACCTCACCACTTGGCCCATCAAGATGCAAAAGACGACTGGCGGTTCTGTCCGGCGTGGGGTAATTCGCAATGAGAGAATCGGGTAAATCAAAGTGATAATCGGAAACGAGCATGAAATGAAAGCTACCTAGAAAAAACGACCCGATATTCTAGCGAAAAACCAGATAAAAAGGTACTTCCAACCCACTAGATATTAAAAAGATAAAAAAATATTCAACCAATCGTTGACATCCTTCCAAATTAACCTAGAATACGCCTCACCTTTTTCAAGGCCAGTGTGGTGGAATTGGTAGACACGACGGATTCAAAATCCGTTGCCGAAAGGCGTGGCGGTTCGAGTCCGCCTACTGGTACCATTTAGACGAAGCCCTAGCTATTTTAGTTAGGGCTTTGTTGTTTCTAGGACACTGACAACAGCTCCTCCCACCTTAGCATTTACCATTTAAGATAGTTAAAAGCCAACCAATAACCCTGCCCAAGATTTAGTTTTCCTTAATCCGTCATAAGACTGTAGAAAAACTACACCATTAACGTTTTTTTATCACGCGCAAAACCTTTCTCAATGACTACAATACAAACCTGAACTAGTCGCTTTTTAATTGGAGAAAATTGCATGCTGAAAAGCTACACAGCATTACTTGCTTTAGGTGTCATTTGGGGATCAAATTTTATTTTCATGAAATGGTCTACTTTACTCATAACACCAAGCCAAACTGTTTTATTACGAGTTCTGTGCGGTTTCATCCCTCTCTTTCTGATTGCACTGTACACAAAAGCTCTTCACCGAGGGCAATTTAAACACCTACTGCACTTTGCCGTCATGTCCGTACTGGCCACGACATTTTACTATTACGGTTTTGTGGCCGGTACAGCCCTACTTCCAACTAGCGTTGCTGGCCTTTTAAGTGGCTCTATTCCCATTTTCACCTTTATATGCGCTTTTCTATTTTTAAGAAAAGACCGCCCTACACGACAAATGTTAATTGGGGTTCTGGTTGGATTTTTAGGCATAATAATCAGTGCTCGCCCATGGGAAAATGTTGAAGGAATCAACTTAATGGGAGTGATCTGGATGATAGCAGGAACAACCAGTTTGGGCGTATCATTTGTCTATGCTCAACGCCTTTTGTCACCACATAAAATTCCGCCTCTAGCCTTAGCCACATGGCAAACAGGCTTCGCCTCATTAACCTTATTAGTTCTAACAGACTTTACAGGTATGTCCGAGATAATGTCGAACACTCAAACCGCCTTGGGCGTCGTTATCGGTCTTGGGCTACTTGGTACTGGCGGAGCTTTTTTCCTCTATTACTATGCAATAGAAAAACTAGGATCTGTAAAAGCCTCTGGGGCAACCTATATCGCACCTGTTGTTGCCGTTATTATTGGTGCCATTGTCGGAGAGGAAATTCACTTGTTACTTATCATCGCGTTGACCTTAATCCTAACAGGTGTAATCCTAATTCAAACAGGAGCTAAAAAACCACCAGCTAGCCAATCAAATAATAGCTAACCATTTAGCTCCAAGCGGTTAATCAGCCTCTGATTAGCCGCAACAAAGCCTTTAAACTTATTTTAACTCAAACTCATCCAGGCACCATTGCCAAACCGCGCTAACGGCAACAGATGTTTGTATATCTTTCTTTTTGACTAGAAAGTAGTCTGGTTTAATAAAAAATGAGTGATCTAATAACTGCACTAACCGACCGAATGCTAACTCTTGTGCAACAAATGCTCGACACACTAACGCAACACCTTGCCCCGCTAAGGCGGCATCAATTGCCAAAGATGTTTGATTAAACTTAGCGCCTGCAATTTTTTCATTAGACCGAAGTATGGTCGGCCAATGATTGTGGGCATCATGCAACAATGGAAATTGCTGCAACGTTTCTAAAGATAGAGGGGCACTTTGCCCTTTTAATAATTGTGGGCTTGCGACTACGACTAGCTCCTGAGGAAATAGAGGCTCCGCTTGCAAATTAGAGACAAAAGGTTCTTTGCTGAGTCGAACAGCAATATCAATTTGGTCAGCATCAAAATCTGAGATAGACTCTGTCGCCACTGTTTTCAACTCAATATCAGGAAACCGTGTATTTAACGAACCAAGACGAGGAATAAGTAATTTCGCTGCAAACGTTGGCGTGACACTAATCGTAACCGTATTAGAACGCTCAACCATTATTGACGTCGCTTCTCCCATGACATCAAACGCTCTCGTCAGACTAGCAAGATAGACAATGCCTTTTGGAGTAAGCGCCAAACCGCGTGGCAAACGCTGAAAAAGCAAAACACCCAAATGCTCTTCAAGGGAGCGCACTTGCTGCGCAACGGCTCCTTGCGTTACGCCGAGCTCTTCTGCAGCATGACGAAAACTCAGGCAACGCCCAGCCACCTCAAATGCTCGAAGTGAATTTAATGCTGGAAGCTTTCTACGTGGCAACATAATGACCTAACCTCATCGTTTTCATCTAGCATATGGCGCCATATTGACAAACCAAGCACCCAAAATGACTCTAATGATATCAATATCTCGTTTTGTCGATGGTAAAATACATCATAGCCTTTCGAACGATAAGCAAGACTGGTATAGTCACATCGATATTTTCGGTGAAGTTTTGACGTATTTCGCTGAAGTTTTATTATAAAATTATTTCGAGCGCAGCAATATGAATCGTCGTAAAAAAATCAAAAGCATTCTGACCAAAAAGGCGAAACAGGCCAACCTGAAAGCCAACCCGAAGAGCAAACCAAAATACATTTCCAAAGCAGAACGCGCCAAACTTGACGCCGAAGCCAATCCGATTTCATCGAGCGAACCAGAAACCACACAAGAAGACGATCTATAGCCTTACTAACGATTAATACAGTCTGTATTAAAACTTAGCTCTAAAGTGCCAATCCCCTTCTTTCATATCATTTCGAATTGCACTAATCATGTTCTTTTCGATCTCACCTGAATCAAGATCAAATAAGCCACAACGGCTTAAAACCTGCTTCTTCTGGATACTTTTACCAAGGTATTCGTACACCACTCGGGCACAACAAGGCGCTCTTTCGCCACTACCAGACACCCCGATACGCAACCCTGATAAACGCGCCACCCGATTCTGAAAGGAAGGGTATAGAATCGTCTGCGTCATTTCCACATGCGTCTCTTGCTCATAATCCATTAGAAATAACCGATCCGATAGCAATTGCACCATGCCCGTGTAGACACCATGAAACGCTTTGCTCACCCCATCTGGATTAAGTCGCTCAGTACGCTGATAATAGGTTTTATCCCCTTCTGAACGAATGTCGACCAAGGTACGCAATACCTGACCTGGGCACGCCATCGACATATAGTATTCATAATAATAACCGCAGTATTTTGACAAACCAGCCTGACCCGATTCATTTAACCGATTGATGTGCTTCTGTTCGGGCGTCAAACTGAGTTGCGCGGCGGACTGACGAATGGGTCTAGACTGGACTAATAGGGAAAATTGCGGTTGAGGCAGCATCATTTCTTCCACTTCTACCCCAAAAAACTCACCAATACGTCTTAACGTATTTTTGCTCGGCATGGTAGTGGCATTCAAATAACGATTGAACTGCGGACGGTTGATATTAAGACGCCGACAAACTTCTGCAACCGACTTATAATAGCTACACAAGAGCTGTAAGTTCTTCGCAAGATCTTCAGACACCTATATTTCCCCCGCCAATACTCTAATCAGAACCATCAACGTCAACATCACCTTCACACTAATTCTCCTCAGTGTAATCGATTAATCTTTAGAAACACACCTTAAAACGATGCTAGTAGACGCTATTAAAGCATCAACTAGCATCATCAAGCGACATCTCACGAACTCCCCATTTAAGACAATTTTGGTTCCAATTAGCGGCGTATATTCGTCCAAAAGACACTCATAATAAATCTAAAAACTGTAGGAGTTTTCTATGCTATCCCTTCTTACCGATCTATTGTGGAGCAAGGTATTAATTGCCGTTTTAATCGGCATAGGTATCTGGTTCACAGTCGCTACCCGTTTTGTGCAATTTCGCTATTTTGGTAACATGTTTAAAATCCTAACAGCCAAACATCATGAGGCCGATGGAAAACATTTGAGCTCTTTCCAAGCTTTAATTCTGTCGGTTGCTGGTCGCGTTGGTGGTGGCAACATTGCTGGCGTCGCAGTGGCTATTACCCTAGGCGGACCCGGGGCTATTTTCTGGATGTGGATGGTTGGCCTTATGGGCATGGCCACCAGCTTCGTTGAATGCTTGCTAGCACAAACCTATAAAACCGCGGAAAACGATGGTACTTATCGTGGCGGTCCGGCTTACTACATTGAACGTGGTCTGGGCAAACAATGGAAATGGCTGGCGGTCATTTACTCTGTTTTATTATTGGCGACCTTCGGCATCGCTTTTACCACACTGCAATCTTATTCTGTTGCCACCTCTCTCGAAGATGCTTTTGGCATTCAGCCATATTACAGCGGCATTGCAATGGCTTTTGTTGTGGGCCTAATCATCTTTGGTGGCGTTAAGCGCATAGCACAAGTCGCCGAAGTTCTGGTCCCCATCATGGCAGGCGGCTACTTATTGATTGCTTTAATTGTCATCGCAATGAACTTAAGCGTTATCCCAGAAACATTAATGCTAATCATCAAAAGCGCTTTTGGACTCGAACCCGCTATTGGTGGCGGTATCGGTGCAGCCATTTTAATGGGCGTCAAACGTGGCTTATTCTCCAACGAAGCCGGTCTTGGTAGTGCGCCAAACGTGGCAGCTGTTGCTTACATTCCACACCCGGCGAACCAAGGTATTGTGCAAGCGTTTTCGGTATTCATTGACACCATAGTACTTTGTACTTGTACCGCTCTAATCATCCTATTGGGAACCGCTTACGATCCGACTAGCACAGACGCCGTTCAAGGTGTGGCGTTAACCCAAGCCTCTCTTGCTACTCATATGGGTGACTATGGTCGTATGTTTGTCAGTATTGCCTTGTTGTTGTTTGGTTTTAGTACTGTGTTGTACAACTACTATTTGGGTGAAAACAGCGTCAGCTACCTAACCAAATCAGATAATCACGGCTTCTATATGAATTCGTTCCGGGTGATCATTATTTGTCTTTGCTGCACGGGGGCCATTTTAGATCTGGGTACAGTCTTTGCCTTCGCGGATCTCACCATGGGACTGCTGGCATTAGTCAACTTACTTGCCCTCGCACTGCTATTTAAAGTGGCAAAACGCATCATGAAAGACTTCGACGTCCAACGCCAATCAGGCAAAGAGACACCCTCCTTCGAAGCAGAACGTTTTGACGATTTAGATTTGGACACGGTTTCCTGGCCAAACAAAGACAACCATTAACTCAAGCTGACATCTGGCCTCATTCCTTTCGAATGAGGCCCTAGGAAAACATTATGAATACTCGCTCTGAATACGACTTACTCGGTAATATGGACCTTCCTGCGGATGCTCTGTATGGCATTCAAACACAGCGGGCCGCACAGAACTTCGCCATTACCGGCGTGCCCATTTCGCATTTTCCAGAATTGATCAAAGCCTTGGCGATGGTCAAAGCCTCAGCAGCGCGCACCAATCAGGAAATGCATTTATTAACCGATGAAAAGGCCGATGCGATTGTTGCGGCTTGCCAAGAACTGATTCTTGGGCAACATCATGACGCCTTTATTGTTGACGTTATTCAAGGCGGTGCAGGCACCTCAACAAACATGAATGCCAACGAAGTCATTGCCAACCTAGCGCTGACCAAACTCGGCCACAAATTAGGTGACTACCAACACTTACACCCTAACGATGATGTCAACCGCTCACAATCCACCAACGACGCCTACCCGACTGCCGCCTGCTTGGGCATTCAATTTGCGGCAGACAACTTTGTCCCAAGCTTAGCGTCACTTAAAGCCGCTTTAGAAGAAAAAGGCAAAGCGTTTGCTCACATCGTAAAAATGGGACGAACTCAATTACAAGATGCCGTGCCTATGACACTTGGGCAAGAGTTTGATGCTTTTGCAGTGACTCTAGGGGAAGACATCGACCGCATCAGCGAAGCTTGCGCCTTACTGTGTGAAGTGAACTTAGGCGGCACCGCCATTGGTACTGGCATCAACACACCTGAAGGTTACGCAACGCGTGTGGTTGAAAAGCTGGCCACCATTTCGACCAAACCCATGGTACCTGCGAGCAACCTAGTAGAAGCGACCTCAGACATGGGCGCGTTTGTGTTTTTCTCCGGAATTTTGAAGCGCCTCGCCATTAAACTCAGCAAAATGAGCAATGACTTACGCCTACTTTCGAGTGGCCCTCGCACCGGATTAGGTGAGATTAATTTGCCTCCGATGCAACCTGGCTCTTCTATTATGCCAGGCAAGGTCAACCCAGTGATTCCTGAAGCGATGAACCAAACCGCGTATCAGGTCATTGCCTCCGACTTAGCGGTATCACTGGCTGCTGAAGCAGGCCAATTACAGCTTAACGCCATGGAACCCATGATTATTTACAACCTGCTAAACTCTTTAAAAATGCTCAAAGAAGCTTGTCACATGCTAGAAACCCGTTGCATCCGTGGCATTACCGCGAACGAAGCCGTTTGTGCCGGCCATGTGGAAAACAGCATTGGTATTATCACCGCGCTTGTTCCTCACATTGGCTATTCCAATGCCTCGCGCATTGCCCGTCAAGCCTTAACCACAGGCAGCACGGTAAAAGCACTTATTATAGAAGAACAGCTATTAACGGAAGAACAAGTCAACTTATTACTGAGCCCAGAGTCCATGCTATCCCCAAGCAAGGTGAGCTTATGAGCACAGAGGTTTTAGTACTCTATACTGGCGGCACCATTGGCATGACTCAAACAGCGCAAGGCTTGGCCCCAGCTTCTGGCTTACAAGGTCGAATTGAACGTGCTTTAGGCGATAGTTTGAATAGCCTACCGAGCTTTGAAGTACTGGAAATTTCGCCACTCATCGACAGCGCCAATATCACCCCAGCACACTGGACTAAGCTTGTTTCCATCCTCAATGTTCATTGGCAGGATTACGATGGCTTTGTCATCTTACATGGCACAGATACCATGGCCTATACCGCTTCGGCCTTGTCATTTATGCTCGGTGCCAGCCCTAAAAATATCATTCTAACTGGGTCACAAATCCCCTTAGGAATGAACCGATCAGACGCCACCGCAAATTTACAAGCGGCTCTATCTTTGGCGGTCTTACAGCCCATTCCAGACGTCAGCTTGGTTTTCAATGGGAAACTCATGCGGGGCAATCGAATTCAAAAGGTCAGTAGTGGACGGTTTGAGGCTTTTCACACACCCAATAATGACTTACTGGGTGAATTAGCGATTCACGTTCAACTCTACCCTGAACGAATGAGTGAATGGCCATCTGACCTTAGGGTTACAAACTTAGATGATAAGTTGGTGACCTTTCAATCCGGTGCCGTTGCCGTCGTGACACTCCACCCAAGTCAGCCGATCAGCTTATATCAGAGCTTATTGGATGACAAAGATTGCCATGGCATTATTTTAATGACCTATGGCGCTGGCAACGTGCCGGACCAAAACCCAGCCTTTCTGTCTTTCTTGACGGAAGCCATGTTGCGAAAGAAAATCGTCGTCAACATTACCCAATGTCTGCATGGCGGAGTGTCTCAAGGCACGTATGCTACTGGTTCAATGCTGTCATCTATGAATGTATTAAGTGGACAGGATATGACCCTAGAGGCGGCCTTTTGCAAACTTCATTGGCTCATTGCCAATGGCGAAAACTACCATAGCCTGCTGGAGAAATGGTCGATCAATTACGCCAATGAATTTACCACAAAGTAACAAACTCAAGGATACCTTGGCATGGCATGCCAGCGTATCCTGCATGACACGACGGGCGTTCAAAATCACACATTTAAAACGTCAGGCTAATTCTCATTTCGCCTAGACAATTCAACCGAGACTCTTAAACTGAAACTATTCGACTGAAACGATTCAACTTACACCAAGGGCCCCCATACCGCCCATTCGTTGCCACAAGGGTCTAAGAAGTGAAAGCGACGACCGCCCGGAAATTCAAAAATCACCTGCTCTATGGTGCCACCAGCGGCCTCGACATGATTCACCGCACTCTCTAGGTCATCACTGTATAAGACAACCAATGCCGCCCCTGTTTGCGGACGCGAACAAAAGTCGGCCTGAAAAAATCCACCGTCTAGGCCAGCATTTTTAAACGCGCTGTATTCTTGGCCATAGTCTTCAAAATCCCAACCAAACGCTTGTCGAAAGAAGGCTTTATTAAGCTCAAGATCTCGTGCTGGTAATTCCACATAATGTATCTTAGTTGATTGCATGACTGCCTCACTTTACGGTTGATGCCACAACGAGAATCACACTGATCAATATCATTGTGCCACCAAGCCATTGTTGCTTGCTAAGCTTCTCTGAAAAACGCACCTTAGAATAGTACAAAGTTCCTAGAATTTCGATTTGTCCTAGGGTTTTGACCAAGGCAGGATTCACCAAAGCAAAACCTGTAAACCAACCAATCGACCCCAGCGAACTCAGTACACCAACTTGGCAACTTAAACGAAACTCGTGTTTAAAAGGCGCTTGAATATCACGCATTTTCACCATCTGGAGTGAACATAAAATGACCGACTGGACAATCAAGACAAACCATAAAGTTATACCTGCAGAAGTAATGATCGAGCCAGATAAAGCATGACTTGCCATCGACGCCATCACGGAAGTCATAGCAAAACACAAGCCGCTCGCCAAACCAAACAGCAGAGAAGCATCTCGATAAGCATGACGAACATTACGCCACTTTACCGTCATTACCACAGCGCCGAACACCCCTAGACCAATGCCTACCCAAGAAGCAAAGGTCAGCGTGTAATGCAGCAAAGGCAAACCAATCAGCGCGGCTAATACGGCTTCTGTCTTGGCCAAAAGAGTGCCCATTGCATAACTGCCTGACTGAAAAGCTCGAAGCATAAAATAGGTCGCGAATATTTGTGCCAAGGCACAGGCAGAAGCCGCCCACCAAAACGTCATTGTGCCATTCAGAGAAACGCCTCCAAATAGCCACCAAACCGCTAATAAATAGAGAGTCACCAGAGGCAAACCATACAAAGAACGAGCCATGGTGGCATGTAAAAATCCGGCTTCACGAGCTAAGGTATTTTGATAGGCGGTTCTAGCAGACTGACATGCAGCCGCAAAAAGAGTGATAAAAATCCACATACTGACGCTCGATATTAGGAAGGGGAAAATAAACGAAGCGCTAGCATGCGATGAACTCAACTATTTGTAAAAGGAATTAAACGAATCTTGCTTATTCCACTCAGGAATGAATACTTTAGCATGAATACATTACGAGCTCTTCTTACGCAGCTCCGTCACCTGCTCACCTGCAACCCCCCAATTATCGGTCTCAACCTCATCAATCACCACCACAGTAGTCGATGGATTTTTACCCAAAACATCCACTAATAAATCCGTCGCACCTTTAATCAAAGCCTGCTTTTGTTCCTTTGTGACGCCTTCATTGGTGATGCGAATATTCACGTATGGCATTCTATTTCTCCTTTGTATCATCATTAGAGGTTGGGCGTGTGTTCATCTTTTTTTGACGAGCGCGATATTAGAATCGCACAATGAACAGAATTTTAAAACACTCATATTGCCGTTTTGCTTTGGTGGGCGGCGTTGGCTTCTTAGTCGATCTCACCAGCTTGATTCTATTGTCACAATACCTGCCTTACACAATTGCTAGAGGGCTTTCCTTCTGGGTCGCCGCCAGCTCAAACTGGTGGTGGAATCGGCACTTTACCTTTTCGGATAATAGACATAAAAAAACCGCTGTGGTGGAATGGTTACAATTCCTCAGCGGTTCATTAATGGCCTTCATTCCAAACCTTGGCGTCTATCTCTTACTCATCAAAATTCAACCATTTATACATCATCACGAACTCACGGCACTTTGGCCATACTTTGCCATGATGCCAGGAGTATTCATCGGCATGTGTGTTAACTATTCACTGTCACGCTACTGGGTCTTCCGTGACCACCAAATAAAACCCTAAAAGCCCTAAAAGCCCTAATCTAACTTACCATGTTCAGCAAAACGTCCCTTGTTCTTATCATGCACTTGATCGTGACGTGGCCAAGGCCAACCACCAAATTGAGTACGCTGATAATCTTGAAAGGCTTGCTGCAACTCAGCACGGGTATTCATCACAAAAGGACCATGCTGCTCAACCTGTTCATTGATAGGACGCCCCTGCAACATCAAAAAACGAGCAGCTTTTCCCAAATTCCTTAACACCACACTCGCATCACTTTGAAGCACAAACGCCTGACTCACAGACACGGAGACATCGTCTAACGCGACCTGATCCCCTTCAAAAAAATACAAGGTACGAGACAGTCCAGCCGCGCCAGCAGGCAAAGTCCATTCCGCTTGTTCAGCCAAATCGATTAACCAAATAGCCACTTGGTTCTGATCTTCAGCCGCCCAGGAATTAGGTGGACACGGCGCTGGTTGCACGCCACTAATCGGGCCAGCAATCACTTTTACGCTAGTTTCAAAGCCTTGTGTGTCTTTCTCCGTCAACACTGGCGTGTCTTCATTCCATAACATGGTGAAATGGGGAGGCACCATTTTATTCTTGCTTGGTAAATTCAACCAGACTTGGAACAATTCAACTGGATTGCGATCTGTTTCGTTTAACAAGGGAAACATTTCCGAATGCTGCACGCCCTGACCGGCGGTCATCCATTGGGTATCGCCCTGACCATAACGACCGGCAGCCCCCATGGAGTCTGCATGATCCACAAAGCCTTTATTGACAATGGTGACGGTTTCAAAACCACGATGTGGGTGTGCCGGAAAGCCTGGCACTTTTCGTCCGTGATACATGCGCCAACCATCGATGCCACCAAAGTCTTGCCCTAATGGACGATTGCCAAGGGTCGCATCTGGCCCCATTTCACCATTCGCTTGAGGGTAATTATCATTGTGAAAGGCACAGAACAAGAAAGGGTCAAATGTTGGCCAAAACATGTCTAATGGTATTTTTTTAAGGATTGCGTCACTCATATTGTCTCTCCCAAAACAGCTTTACCCATCTCTTTTAAAACACTTATCAAAAAGAATACTGGACGATATAAGGCCATAATAACATCAAAAAACTTGATTGATTCATGCTAAAACTGAATCTAATCAATCGGCTTTTTAAATACACTAGGTAAAGACCAACCTGGCCGTGCATCCTTGCCCAACATTATCCTGCAAACTAAATTCACACGCGTATTTCACACAAATATCACGAACAATCATCAAGCCTAGACCATAACTTTCGCCACCGGGTTTACCACTTAAACCGCAACCAGTATCAATGACGTCAATTTGATTTCCCACCACTTGGATGTCGATACGCCCTTTCTCGGTTGACGCCATCGCATTTTTAAGCAGATTCCCTATCAGAATATGAAAAACAGGCTCAGGTAATTTAATTTCTAACCTATTCTCCATCTGAATCTGGACGGACACTTGACCATCGGTTAAGTAAACCATGTGCGCTTGTTTGATGCTTTCCAACTCGGCTTGTGTGACTGAGCGCTTTGGTATAGTGGAAAGGTCTTCCTCTCGCGTCAAAGACAACAAGGTCGAAATATAATCCTCCATTTCCTGACAAGCTTGGTGCATCCTGACCTGCTGGCGCTTAATAAAACTCGGGGAATCTGTCTTACCGAGAAGAGTGACTGCCCCTTTCATCACCATAAGAGGAGTACGAAGCTCATGACTGGCATAACGATTAAATGCCCGCTCACGTTCAATTAGTGCTTGAATTTGCTGCTGATAATCATTGATACAGGCCACCAACAAATGCACCTCACGGGTAGCCGCACCTTCAGGCAAGGCAATCGGAGTCAAATCATCTGGCCGCCTCGACGTTAAAAATTGAGACAGCTGTGACAGTGGCTTGGTTAAGCGCATGGAAATTTGCATGACGACCCATAAACTGACCACTAACAAGAGCAAGGAAAGCATTAATTGAGTACTTTGCGTATGAAACATCTGCGTTTCGCTGCTCTCATAAATCTCATCGTAATGGATAATATATAGGGTCTTTTGTTGCCCATTGAGGGTTACCTGTGAGCGCATCGAGAAAACTTCCAAATCCGTATCAGAAGCCTCATCTAACTCATAGGTCACATCATCTGTCATGTTAGGATCAAGAACCACACCCAATGGCAGGTTTTCTTGACCAACATACACCTCAGAAAAAGGCGGAATGGAAACATGGGTTAAGCTTGTTCCTTGCAAACGCTCTAAGGCCACATTTTTATCTTTCACCATGCGATTTTCAGCGTAGATCATTTCAACATTTTCAATCACTGACTGAAACATGGAAAAATGAAAAGCGATAATGGCAAAGGCAACGATAGAGAAATAGGTAAAGGTTAACTGCTTAGCGGTTTTGATACGCTTCATTCTTGACCTTCCACAACAAGCCGATAACCCACCTTCGACACTGTCTGCAAATAAGCATGCTCAAATGGTCGGTCAATTAAACTTCGCAACTGATAAATATGGCTTCTCAATACTTTACTGTCTGGTTCTTCATCGCCCCACAGGGCATCAGAGATTTCATTCTTACTCACCACATCAGGCGCATTTTGCATGAGCACTCTTAAAATAGTGTACTGCGAAGGATTTAATGCGTAACGACTCCCTTCACGCTGCAAAATACGAGTATTCATATCGAGTTTTAATTGCCCAAATACCAGTTCGCGGTTCGCCACTTTGCCTTTCTGCCGCCGAACCAACGCCTGTATACGAGAATCCAAAATATCCAAATCAAAGGGTTTCACTAAATAGTCGTCCGCTAAGCTTTCGAAGCCTGCCAAAATATCGTCTTTCGTATCACGTGCCGTCAACATCAAAACAGGCGTATCCACACCCTGCTCGCGCAAGGATTTACACACAGTTAAACCGTCCATTTTAGGCAACATGACATCCAATATAATGACATCGTATGACTCAGTAACAGCTAAATTGTAGCCATGCTCACCGTTATTGGCATAATCCAATTCGTCACCTTTGAGTTCAAAAAAATCAAAAATAACCCCCGCAATGTCTTTATGGTCTTCCACCAACAGTAACTTCATACAATTTTAATTCTGGCCTTTTTCATTTAACACATTGTGACATAAAGAGATGAAAAAATAGTGAATCATCTTTTTACGACAAGCCCCTGACTAGTATGGCTTCATTATGAACATAACCGAGGAAACACTATGAGAGCGGTTGCCTATCAGCACTTTGTGCATGCCAAAGCCGATGTGAATGTGGGGAAACAAGAAGGCCCTTTCGTCACCGTCATCATTCCTTTTTTAAATGAAAGCGATGTTCTAGAGCAATGTCATCAGCGAGTCTGTCATGCTTTATCAACCCTACAGAGATCATGTGAAATCGTCTATGTGGATGATGGTAGCCAAGACTCTAGCTGGCAATTAGTCAGTCAATTCCAACACCCTACACACAAAATCCACAGTTTAAGGCTCAGTCGAAACTTTGGCAAAGAAGCCGCCTTAAGCGCCGGTTTAAAATTCGCCTCGGGACAATGCGTCATCTTATTGGATGCCGACCTTCAAGATCCACCTGAATACATCCCCGATATGGTGGAAGCTTGGCAACAGGGGGCTCAGGTGATCGAAATGCAACGCCGAGAAAGACAGGGGGAAAACTGGTTAAAACGAACAACGGCTCATTGCTTCTATCGCTTTATGTCTTATATCAGCGACGCCCCCATAACAGAAAATGTGGGAGACTTTCGCCTCATGGACAAAAAGGTGGTCGAGGTCATTAACACCTTGCCAGAACGAACACGCTTTATGAAAGGCCTGCTGGCTTGGCCAGGGTTTACTCGCCAAGTCATGACCTTTGATCGAGAGCCTAGACTGGCAGGCAAAACAAAGTGGAATTACCCAAAACTCATCCACCTTGCCTTAGAAGGCATTACTTCTTTCAGCACTAAACCCTTACGCTGGGCAACCATAGCAGGACTAACCACGTCTTTTTTCACCTTCGTCATGGCCATGGTGGTTCTGACTAAAACCTTAGTTTGGGGCGACCCGGTAGTGGGCTACCCTTCAACCGTTTTGATCATATTATTTTTAGGCGGCATTCAACTCCTATCCATTGGCGTCCTTGGAGAATATGTCGGTCGTCTGTTTATTGAATCAAAGCAACGCCCTTTATATGTGCTAATGGAAGAAACCACCTCAGAGCCGACTTTTACGCAATCGGAAACAGCAAGATGATAAAACACAACCCCCCATGCCTTAGTAAAACCCTAATTTGGCTTTTGGCCCTTTGCCTTGGCCTACGCTTTGCTTCCTTAGGCCTTTACCCATTAATGGATACCACCGAAGCAAGATATGGGGAAATGGCCCGTATCATGTTTGAAACAGGAAACTGGGTAACCCCCATGTTTGATTATGGCATTCCATTTTGGGGTAAACCGCCACTTTTCACTTGGTTAAGCAGTTTAGGATTCGCCGCGTTTGGGGTAAACGAATTTGCCGTGCGAATACCACACTTGCTGGTTGGAATTGGTATTATCGCTTTGCTTTATCAATTTGCTCGTGATGAATATAAAAACAAGACGCTTGGTTTAAGTGCTGCGGCGGTTCTAGCCTCGACAACCTCCTTCATCCTATTAAGCGGTGCGGTCATGACAGACACCGCTCTGACGTTTTCGATCAGTCTTAGTATGATCAGCTTCTGGCAAGCTTGGAATGGCAAGAATAAAATCTGGGGGTATCTATTTTTCGTCGGTTTAGCACTGGGCATGCTTTCAAAAGGCCCGCTTGCCATAGTGCTTGTCGGAATCAGCCTCACCCTTTGGCTAATCCCAAATGGTCGATGGAAACACATTTTGCATCGTCTACCTTGGGGCTATGGCAGTGCTTTAATGATCATCATCGCGTTGCCTTGGTATCTCATTGCTGAGCATCGAACACCCGGCTTCTTAAATTATTTCCTTGTAGGCGAACACATTAAGCGCTTTATTGTCAGTGGCTGGCAGGGCGATTTATATGGTTCGGCGCACGAAAGAGCACGAGGCACTATCTGGATTTACGCTTTCTTAGCCATGCTTCCTTGGAGCCCGCTGCTTATTTGCCAATGGATTCGAAACCTCAAAGAAAACCGTGATGTTGAGCAAAGCGAAAACGGCATAACGAGCTTTCTGCTTCTATGGATGTTGGCGCCTATGCTATTGTTTAGCTTTGCTGGCAACATCCTTGCTAGCTATGTCATGCCAGCCTTACCTCCGATGGCGTTATTGCTGACGCATTTACATCAACAACACCCGTTACCCAACAGGCTTTATAAAATCGGTTTCTTCACACCTTTGTTATTAATTGGCTTAGTGAGTGCTTTACACTTTCAGTGGGTCAAGGTGAAATCAGAGCACAACCTGCTCAAACAATGGCAGGAACAGACAGAAGCAGGACAAAGCGATCTCTTCTATCTTCATAAACGCCCATTCTCAGGACAATATTATTCAGCTGGTCGCGCAAAGAAGCGCTCGACGGACATCCATACTTGGCTGCCTGATCAAAGCAAGACTTTTTTCATTGTCCAAGCTAAAGATGATCATACCCACTACCCCCGCTGGTCATGCCAAGAGAGAGGGCAATCTACCACAGAAAAACTGCTATTTTGCCAGCCCTAAACACAAAAAAAAGAGCTTCATCAAATAGAAGCTCTTTTCAATTTCCATCACTTAGACGGACGTCATGCATTACATCACAACAGACCCATAGCTAGGCTCAGCATGAGAGTGATCTAAAGCCTCTTGAGCGTGTGCCATTTTTAGCACGTCACTAGCATTCAGCAATTGAAAATCCCCTTCCACTTGATTGCTCCATGCCTGCTTACGCTCATCTCGTGGTGATACGCCTATGTGCTTACGATAACAACGACTAAAATGCGGTGTTGAAATAAAGCCACACGCCATGGAGATTTCAACAATCGACATGTTTGATTGCTTGAGCAATTTTCGAGCCCGCTCTAGTCTAAGTTTCAAATAGTACCTTGATGGTGAGCAATCTAAATGACGATGAAACATGCGCTCAATTTGGCGGCGTGAGACGTCGACAAACGTCGCCAATTCGTCCAATTCAATAGGCTCTTCTAAGTTATTTTCCATCAACTCAATCACATCCACCAACTTGGTCGCACCTGCACCACCAGTACTAAACTGACGCATTGGCATACGCTGCTGATCAGACTCATGACGAATTCGCTCACAAATAAACATGTCTGAAATGGCATTCGATAAACGCGGCCCATGCTGCTTAGCAATCATGGTTAACAACATGTCCATAGAGGCGGTTCCGCCAGAGGACGTTATCCGATCACGATCTAAAGAGAAAAGTCGATTATTGCATTTCACCTTAGGGAAGATTTCTTGCAGTGCCGTCAAACACTCCCAATGCACACTGCATTGATAGCCATCCAACAAACCCGCATAAGCCAGTAAATAGGCTCCGGTACAAATGCCACCTATAGTGACTCCTTTGCGAGCTTGCTTTGATAACCAGGAGGCTTGCTTAGCCGTATAGGCTCGGGTGATGTCAACGCCACCAGCCACTATGATTAAGTCAAAATCGGCATTGTCATAAATGGACAGATCCGGCGTTAGACTTAAACCATCACTGGCAGTAACGGGCTGACCGTCCTCGGAGATAAGACTCCAGTTATAAAGCGTGTCCGCCGACAATTGATTGGCCATGCGTAATGGCTCAATGGAAGAGGCTAATGCAATCATCGTAAAATGATCAAGTAGCAAAAAACCCACTTTAGTTGTTTTCTTCGAACCAAGCGTGGCGGTTGAGCTAGAACTTGTTGCCATTACCATATTAATGCCCTCATCTATGCACTTTCACTCTTACATAGCAAAATACAGACCATGTTTGAGATTGCGCTTTTTATTTTTTTAAGGAAACACAAAAGCAATTGCTAAAACTTTGTCATGTTTAAGGAAGTTACGAAGAAGCCTTCAAAACTTCCGCCTTATAATGAGTTTCAAGGTATTTTATGGCTTTATTTGCCAACACCAAGAAACACATCATCACACGACATTGCACTAATATAGACCAAGTTTGCTCTTTTATTGAACGCTTATTTAATAAAAATGTGTATTAAATCGCCAAATTTTCTTTCAACTGGGATTTAAGGAAGGTACGAACAAGTTCACTGGCTACGGCAACGTGCTCCTCGGCAACCGCTCCTGCGTTGCCCTACTACACCACATCCTTGTGGTTATGCGTTGCTCTAATCCCCTACATCCATGTAGGGGTCAGCGTGAGAATAATTCTCTTTTATTCGAGGCAAGTTTCGCCGCCCAATATCAGTCTATTGGCAACAAGCTTAACAAAGAATAAAGAGAGCTTAGCCCACGCCCTTCGGGTCTTTCAGAAGACTTATTCGCACCTTCCTTAATACTCTATAACCACATCCGTTTTCGGGACGGTACAGCAAGATAAAACATAACCAGCTTCGACATCTTCATCGGTTATACCGCCATTATGATCCATCTGGGTCTCACCCTCTTTTATCATCACCTTACAAGTCCCACAAATTCCCATACCACAGGCTTTTGGAATCATTAAATCCAACTTAGCGGCCGCGTTATGAAGGGTTTCACCCACCGTCACCTGGATACTCTTACCACTGCTTTCAAAATCCACTCTGAGCAAATCTTCCTGATTAACGGCATCCGCTTCTGCTTGAGCCACTTCCGCCAGCTCAATGGCATCTTCAACCACTCCCACAGGGGTCGAACCAAACGATTCCTCATGATAGTGAGACATATCAAACCCTCTTTCCTTAAGAAGGCTTCTCACTGCGCGCATATAGGGTTCGGGGCCACAACAAAAAATTTCACGCTCCAGAAAGTCTGGCGAAATCATGTCCAATTTGGCGGAATCCAAATAACCACGGTATCCCTGCCATGGCAAACCATTTTCCATGCGCTCTACGATTAGATAAAGACCAAAATTATCAAGCCGAGCAGCCATGTGGTCCAACTCACGAGAATAAATAACATCTCTTGGTGAACGTGCGCTGTGAATAAAGGTCATATCCACTTCCGCGTTGGTATCAAACCACCAACGAGCCATCGACATCAGAGGTGTAATGCCAACGCCCCCCGATAAGAGCAACACTTTTTCTGCCGGAAAGTCGATGCAATTAAATTGCCCAACAGGCCCATGCACCGCGAGTTCTACACCCACTTTCATATTGTCATGCAGCCAATTGGACACTTCGCCACCAGGCACTCTTTTTATCGTAATAGAAAAACTATAAGGCACAGATGGCGAACTGGAAATGGTATAAGAACGCATCACTTGCTTGTGGTCGATTTCCAACTCCAAGGTGACAAACTGCCCCGGCTTGAAGAAGAACATGACCGGCTGTTGCGCCATAAAACAGAAGGTTTTGACGTCCCACGTTTCATGAATCACTTTCACGCAACGTACATTGTGGCGACCATTTACCCAAGTTTGGGTATTAACGGGAGCAAAGTAATCGGCTGGAGCATTGTTCATGTCTGTCATCGCATCTGTCCTTCAAAGTAAAGAAGTCGTTATCACCATTTCGAGCCATTTTGGTGGCTATGCTCAAAGTCAATTTAACCCTGAACGACAATAACTTGCTCATGGCAGCCAAGCGCATGAATCGTCCACTATTGAGCGTCGATTTAAATGCCAACGCATGTCGTGAATGGGCATTTTCACATCCACTAATTAAGACAATATGGCGACGTTACCAAATACATATATAAAGCCCATCAATCTTTTTGTCAGTAAGGTCCAGAAAGATGAATCAACATGATTTACTCAATATTCGTCACGCCAGTTTAGCCGATGCGAAAACCGCTATGAGCGATCTCCTGAAGTCACGCCCGAGCCACTACTCGCTAGAAGCGCCGCTCTATAATGATCCACATATGTTTCGCATCGACATGGAAGAAATTTTTCAAAAGGAATGGCTGTTTGTTGGCATGACCAGCGAGATTCCCAAGAAAGGCGACTATTTTACCGTTGAGATTGGCCAGAATCCGGTACTTATTGTTCGAGACGCTGAGGGCAAGGTAAATGCGTTTCACAATACCTGTCGCCACCGAGGCTCCGTCATCTGTTCGGAACACAGAGGCAAGGTGGCAAATTTAGTATGCCCTTATCACCAATGGACATATGATTTAAAAGGTAATCTGCTGTTCGCTGGCACCGAGATGAGCAAAGATTTTGAGCTTAAACAACATGGTTTGAAATCGGCTCACTGTAAAACCGCTGGCGGTTTCATTTTTGTGTGCTTAGCTAAGGTTGCTCCGGACGACGGGTTTGATGATTACCTTGCGACATTAGAAGACTATATGGAACCTTACGATGTGGAAAACACCAAGCTTGCTGTGGAATCCACCATGTACGAAAAAGCCAATTGGAAACTGGTGCTCGAAAACAACCGTGAATGCTACCACTGTTCTGCCAGTCACCCAGAGTTGTTAAACACCCTATTAGAATGGGATGACACAGAGGACCCAAGAGCCTCACAAGAGTTCCTTGACCATTATGCAGAACAATCTGCTCAATGGGACGCAGAGGGCATCCCACATGAGCACAAGAGCTTTGGTGAAGTACAACGCAACCGGATTGTGCGCATGCCATTGAAAAAGGGCACGCAGGTTATGACCATTGATGGCTCGACCGCATCCGACAAATTATTGGGGCGTATCAAAAACCGCTCACTTGGCTCCATGCGTATCCTTCACCTACCGAATTCATGGAATCATATGCAATCGGATCATTTCATTGTGTTCAGAGTGCTGCCTATTTCTGCACAAGAAACCATAGTCACCACCAAATGGTTTGTGCATAAAGATGCAGTGGAAGGTGTGGATTATGACCCAGAAAACCTTAGAAAGGTTTGGGATGCCACCAATGAGCAAGACAAGGTACTTGGTGAACGCAACCAAATGGGAATCAACTCCATTGGCTACCAACCTGGACCTTACTCAGAAACCTATGAATTTGGTGTCATCAATTTCCTTAACTGGTATGCCCACACTATGCAAAAAAATCTAGCGGGGTCATAAACCGCCCCCATAGAAAATTCATAGAAAGTAAACCATAAAAAAAGCGGGCATCATGCCCGCTTTTTTTAGGTGTTATGAAATGACAAAAAGTTAATTACAAAATGCGTTTTAACAAGCGATCCGCTTTTACTCGAAACACTCGCTTCAATAGCTTCTGAATGGCCAATGGGTAATCACGACGAGTATCAAGCTGAAGATAATTAGAAACCGCTTTAGTGTGTTCAAATATATTGCCGAATTCTGCCAAAAACTTCTCTTCTAGAAGCTGGTGATTGTCTTGAACCAATAAGCCATTTTCTAAATCTAACGCCCAAGCCCTTGGATTAATATTATTCCCCGTCAACAAGGCTTTATTCCGGTCTACCCAAAGACCTTTTAGGTGAAAGCTATTGGCATCATGACGCCATAAATAAATAGATAAATCACCAGATTCGAGGTATTTTCGATTCGCTCGCGCAAATTTACGCAATATAATTTCGTACAAGTATGGCAAGCCACCAATGGCCTTAAAGGTCTGCTCTGGTGGAATATAGAAATCGTTTGCGACCTTATCTCCCACAATAATATGCGTTTTCACGCCACGTTTAATGGCTCGCTTTACCTCCCTCAAAACCACTTTAGGCAAATTGAAATAAGGGGTGCAAAGATACAATTCATGTTTTGCTTCAGCAATCATTTCGACAATACATTGATTCAATTGATTGTCTTTTTTACCGATTCCCACTAAGGGTGTAATGCCAACATGTTGGTCATCAATCAACTCACTTTCTAATGGATAAGACGCTTCCGACAAAGACATTCGGTATTGTTTAATTAAGGGCTTGAGCTTCTTCGTCGTTGGCCACTCACCTTTGGTAAAATCTTTTACCACTATCTGCCCTATCATCATCTGCTCAATAAAACTGACCATGCTGTCTGCCAGCTTTTGGTTCGCAATAATGTGATAGCGGTCAAAACGATATTTATTGTGACGATGTAAATACACGTTGTTCAAACTCGCGCCACTGTAAATCACACTATCGTCGATGATGAAGCCTTTTAAATGCAGCACACCGAATACTTCTCGATGACGAACCGGCACCCCATAAATGGCAATTTGCTCTTTGTACTTCTGAGCAAACTCTTGATACATCGCTGCGTTACCCTCGCATGCCTCTGCACCAATTAAACCTCGTTGCGCACGATGCCAATCAACACAAATCACAATGTCTAGATCTGGACTACGCTGCTTAGCCTCATACACCGCCGTCAGAATCTCACGACCAGCTTCATCGTTTTCCAAATAAAGTGCCACTAGGAAAATTCTCGATTTCGCTGTTCGGATGGCGTCTAAAAGATACTCACGATATTCAACTGCAGAATGAAGAATATAAAAGCTGTCTGGATGAACAGAAAAAGCAGGTAAAGAAACAAACAAAGAGGGTTGTGGCATGATACTTAAATGCGACCTTAATAAAAAAACAGTGAACTGTAACAAAATGGCTTAGCTTTTGCTCGTAAAGCACCAAGATAATTAAAATTAAAGCGCACTGAATCGATATAAAATAAAATTATTTACGAGACTACAAAAGTTTACATTCAAATTCAAGCTTGCCAATGCTTAGCCCATTTTAATCTCTTTGAAGTTCTGATGCGCACCAAGATAAGTTAGCCAAGCTGAGTCAATCTCCTTAATCTCCCCTTTGATCCAACGACGAAAGTTCTGAACTTTGTCATATTGGAAATGCGGTGCGGGGGCCACCAAATAAAAATCGTATTTAGATTTCATATAGACTGGCAAAGGGCAAATTAACAGGTCTTTCTGAAGCAGCTCATAAACTAAACTAAACCGCATCATGGCCAACCCTTGGCGAGACAATAACGCCTCCACCAAGGATGTGGAATCCGCAACGTGAAGATGTGACTTCAGCGGCATATCATACATTTTCAAGAAGGTTTGTAACTTAGGCCAGACATGATCCATATCCGGCCCGGTATCTGTGATAATAGGAATGCGACTGAGTTGTTGCTCAATGGGTTCATCTTCATGAAACAAGTCAGAATGACAAACTGGAATTAAAAACTCTTCAAATAACAGCTCAGATTGCAGTCCTTCATATTCCCCTTGACCTAAACGAACACAGAGATCCAAATCACTATCTGAAAAATCCGATAGACCTATGCTAGGACTTAAGCGTAAATTAATATCTTCGGCCTGTTGCTGAAAATCCCCTAAACGCGGCACCAACCATCGGCTGGAAAAAGACGGCACCACACTGATCACCAAGGTATTTGGATTCGCATCTTCTGATATCCCCCTGACGCCCTCTTCCAACAAACGAAACGCCTTCTCTATGTATTCATAAAGGTATTGGCCTTCCGATGTCAAAGTCACTTGTCGAGTACGTCTCTCAAACAAGGCAACACCAAGGTGTTGCTCAAGGGTCTTAATTTGCTGACTCACCGCTGCCTGAGTGACAAATAACTGATCTGCTGCCGCCTTGAAACTCAACGTCTCAGCAGCATAGCGAAACGCCTGCATGGATTTTAACGGTGGCAAACTTCTTGATCGAGACATGACAACACCATAGTTAAGTTTTTCTTAATCATATCCGGTTTTTTCTCGTTTGTCGCCACACCAAAAATTGACCATTATTTCATCACGAAACGACAAAAACTCATTAGGAGGTCATTATGAAAGCGCATTACAACCAATCATCCGAACTGGACACAGTCTGCACAGCAATTGCTGAAAAACAGAAAAAAACATTAGCTATGCTAAACAGTAAAAACTGGCGTACTCTTCTTTCTAAAATGCATCATAACTGGAAAACTCGAGCTAGATTAAACCAATTAAATGACGCTCAACTGAAAGATGTAGGTTTAACATCCAGTGATGTATATCAAGAAGTTCATAAACCTTTATGGAAATAATCTTACCTTATCACGCCACTATCCGACCCAGCGCTATTGGGTCGGATCCATTCTCGTCCACACTGACCCGCTAGAAAACCACTTTAGTCAAAACCCAGAACGCTAGCCTCTATACTAAACCTCACTTATTGTTTATTTTTTGGCCAATTAAGGCTAACGTTAAATGATCTTGTAAAACACCTAGACAAGGAATTAATGATGAAACAAATCACTTTATTGCTCGTCACTTTTCTACTCGTTGCTTGCTCCAGTAACCCTATGGGCACCATCAGCGTGCGCTCCGTTAATCAAACGGGAAGCCTAGAATCTCCTCTCGTGAATAGTAGTCATCTAATCAATGATGAAAACATTATTTTTAAAACGGAAGACGATGGCTCTACTGATGGCGATGATGTTTATGCCATTTACTTAACAGATAGTTATCTTAAATATTTATCCGATTGGTGGGGAATAAATGAAGTTATCTTTGTTGTGGAATTTACTGAAGCAGTTACGGGTAATAGAGAAGCCGATACTACCACTAAAATTCTTGGGCCTTATGATAGTTTGGCTGATGGTATAAAAGCGCCGTTTTTAAATAAAGCGTTATATGGGCCAAAAAAGATGGAGAGTGATCTACTTACTATGAAGATAAAAGTGTATGAGTATGACCTGGATGAAAGTGATCAAAGCTCTGCCATGTTAGAATTTATCACCTCGGCAGCGGAAAGTTTTTCTTTATCTAACCCTATTACTTTGGGAGAAATAAAGGTCGCAAAAGAAATTGCTAATACTCTACTGCTAGCAAATGAAAATGACTTGGTCATGAATCTTGATGTGGACTTTGTAGCGGGTAATGCAAATTACGCCTCAAGCAATCACTCTAATGTGCTTCCATTAAAAAGTGGCCAAGTCGTCATAGTAAAACAAGAAGGTTGTAGTGTCGCAACCTGCTACGACTATTTCAGCAAAGGCGGGTCTAACCTACCTGGACTAATTCCAGATTTCTTCATGTTAATCCCAACCACATTAAACCGAGCCTTCATCGATACTCCCGATGGCTCTAGCCTTGAAGAGTTTAAAGACAAGAACTTAAAAGTTACCAAGGCCGGCCTCACTGAATTTGATGATAATGGCGCATCAAAAGGACTCTACAAAGATAAAACTTGGCTAAGATTGAACATAGTCAAAGGCGGCGACGCCTCACAATGGCTAGCACGCAAAGCTTTGTACCCTTCTGCGGAAGAAATAGAAAAACTGCTTAAAAATCCAAACAGCTTCAAAAGAGAGAACTTAGAAAACATCATTCAAGGGTTAAGCGACGCACAAAAAAGTATTATCGATGCAACCGCTAGCGTAAAAATGACCTCTTTAAAAAGTCACAATGGAATTCATTTCATTGATCAAAAACAACCAGATACCAGCAGCAGCTTATGCATCAAATACCCTGATAATGTCGATATTACAAACGTCTCTTTGATCGCAAAAAACAGCAATTTAACCACACAAGCGTCATTACTCAGTCAAGCAAAAGGCGCCTCATGCTATCAACTAACACCCGCTGAGGGTAAGAGTGCATTCACTTCAGATTCAAAACCTAGCTCAGCGTCCTTTCTTGTGAACTACAACATTAATGGCAGCGACAAGGTTAAAAGCATACCCATTTCAATCAGCACACAAATTTCTGAAAGTGATTTTAGCTTGCAATGCATCCTAAACGACACCACCACGCCATCAAACTATCAGATCAAGATTACCGACGGAAACAATAAATCCAAACAGATTACCAGTCTATCCATGAGCGGGCATGACACGTTGTTTTCCATGGATAACAACGAAATCAGTTTAGTGGGAGTATTTACCGCAACAGGACCGCAAACCATTTCGATAAACGGCGTACTAGATGGCCAATTCAAAAAGACAATATCCTGTATTGACGAACCTGAAACTTAAGAATGGAAAGAACACGGCCAAAGGCTAGGACATGCTTTCCCCCCGCATCCATGTATGGGGCAGCATATGGATAACAACTCATAAAATCTGGTCGAGCTTTATCTTTAACTCGACCAGAATGACCTTGATATAAAAACATCGCCTTAGACCGTGAAGCTTTAGTAAGGTGAACCGACTAATCGATTAAAATCCAGTTAAGTAGGCTGTTAAAGCGGCTCAATGTGAAAATGTTTTTCTATGTCATCATCTGACACTTTCTTCAGTCACTTTTCTGATTCGCCTTAACAAGAGATTACACTATCTGTGATCTCTTCCGTCTAATATCTATGGCTACCGAAACTATGTAATACAGTACTCAGAGGAAAGATCATGCAGGACATTATCAGCGACATCGACATCCATCAATATTTACCAGACGCCATTGCTTGGGCAACCAACCTTTTACTTGCCATTGCCATCTTATTAATCGGCCTATGGATAGCCAACAAAGCCAAAAACCTTGTTATACAAATTAGTAAAAAGCACGACAAACTTGATGACACCCTGTTCCGATTCTTAGGCAGCCTCGCCCGTTATGTCGTGATGGCATTTGTCCTAATTGCCGTATTAAACCGCTTTGGGGTACAGACAGCTTCTATTATTGCCTTACTGGGTGCCGCTAGTTTGGCGATCGGGTTAGCATTACAAGGTGCCATGTCCAATCTGGCCGCGGGTGTGATGTTGCTAATTTTCAGACCTTACAAAGCGGGAGACTTCATTGATGCAGCTGGACGTTTTGGTAACGTCACGGAAATCGACTTATTCACCACCATATTACAAACCTTCGATAACCAGCAAATCATCATTCCGAATAGCCAAATTTGGGGCTCCCAAATCATCAACCACTCCCATTATCAGGTTCGTGGCGTAGACATGCATTTTGGAGTGGCTTACGCAGAAAATACGGATGCAGCACGTAAAGTGATTGAAAATGTACTAGTGAACCACCCACACGTTTTAAAAGACCCAGCTCCCTTTATTGAAGTGGAAACACTAAACGACAGTTCCGTCGACTTCTTAGTGCGACCATTCTGCCAAGGCGAACATTATTTCAACATCCTTTATTCCGTACCCGAACAAATCAAAAAAGCACTGGATGACAACAATATCGAAATCCCTTTCCCACATCGAAAAGTAATCGTAGTGAACGAAAACGCCCAATCATAAGTCACCAAGACAATAAAGGGCGGGGTTATCCTGCCCTTTATTTGCATAAAAAACACCAAGCATCGACAGATGTTCTCTTAACCTTCTTGATTTAAACCAAGCTCTTTTTGCTTTTTCTTCGTTAAGCCCAAAGACACAATTCGATAAGATTCGGCAAGGTAATACAAAAGCTCTTCATCAAGTTCCGCCGAGCCCTCAAACTGCTGTATCCATTTCATACCGCGAGACGCAAGATACGGAGCGGGCCTATAGCCTTGCTTATGGCTTAAAAAATCATAATTAAGTGGTGAGGTTTTAAAGGTAAAAGCTGGAAGCTTCTTATCATTCCAACCTCCAATAGCGAACACTTTCCCACCAACTTTCCAAACTTGGGAATTCCCCCATTGCACCACATGAGTCGTTGCAGGTAAGGAGCCACAGTAGTGATTGAAGTCATCATAGGTCATATTTTGGCTCCTTCGGTCAAATCTGTTTACTTCCTACTCGCCTTAAACAGTAGTGAATGTATGGGACGTAATCCAGTCAGAGCCCCTTTTTGATTTTGCTTTACCAAACGGCTTGATAGTCACGATCAACAAATAGCGATTAATCGGCTAAAGAATCAAGCCCCCTTAGCATCAACCAAAGCCCCATTAATCTCCTTCCATGTTAAACCTGTGACTTTTTTAGGCTGATCAGTAATGGATTGCGTTAACTGAATAATTTGTCCCGCAATAGAAATGGCAATTTCGAATGGCTTTTTGCCTGCTACTTCTGGGATGCCGACTGGGCTGTGCACCGAGTCAATTTCAGCTTTACTGAATGACGCACTGGCCAAACGCTTTTTAAAGCGCATGGCTTTCGTTTGCGAACCAATCAAGCCAATAAAACGGCAATCTTTTCGATCCAGCAAGGCTTCGACCAATTGATAATCCAAGGCATGGTCGTGGGTCATTACCAAGGCGATTTCATTGGCGGACATACGGTCAATATGCTCCAACATAGACTGGTACAAGAATGGCGTCACATTGCTTGGCGTGCCAATCATTTGCTTGTCTTGCGCCAGATTATCACGACTGTCCACCCAACTAATCTTAGCTGGCATTTCGCCCAGCACATTGACCAAGGTCGTGGCCACATGCCCCATCCCAAAAATGGTAATTTTCGCAGCAGGCTCAGGAAAGTATTCCAATAAGACGCTAACCGCCCCACCGCAACATTGATTGGTCTTTGCCGCCAACGGAAAGTTTTCCAACACATGGGAAGGGCCGTCGCCCGCTTCCAATATGGCACGGGCTTTTTGGCAGACAGCGTATTCCAACTGCCCCCCCCCTATGGTGTCAAAACTGTGTTCAGAGGTAATCACCATCTTGCTGGCCGATTCACGGGGCGACGAGCCTTTGGTGCCAATCACCGTCGCCATCACCCAAGCCTGGCCGGATTTTTCCACCTCAGCCAAGGCTTGTACCCAATTAAGAGAAGACATCATACGCTAGCCTCCTGAACCTCTTTCCCAACAAGGCTCTGCGCTTTAAATGCCTGAGCCGCTTGAATTGCATAATAAACCGCTTCGGGTGTCGCCGGGGCTGCTAGCGGCGGTGATAATTCATGATCACAGACAGACGCACAAGCGTCTTTTAACGCACACCAAACCGAAATCCCTAACATCAATGGCGGCTCACCCACCGCTTTGGAGCGATATACCGTCTCTTCACCGTTAGCACGATCAAACAGCTTCACTGTGAGCTTTTCTGGTACATCGGCTGAGGTTGGAATCTTATAATTAGCCGGACTGTTGGTGGTAATACGCCCTTTGTCGTCCCAGCTCAATTCTTCTGACGTCAACCACCCCATGCCCTGCACAAAGGCCCCTTCAATCTGGCCAATATCAATGTGCGAATTAATGGAATCGCCCACATCTTGTAAAATATCGACCTGTGTCACTTTATATTCACCGGTTAGAGTATCCACAATCACTTCTGATACAGATGCGCCGTTGGCAAAATACAAGAAAGGGCGACCTTTCGCGGCTTTTCTGTCATAACCAATTTTGGGGGTCTTATAGAAGCCAGTCGATGACAACGAAACGCGATTCATATACGCCAATTTAATGAATTCTGGGAAGCCCATGCTGTCAGACCCCAAAGTCACCACATCGTCCTCAATAGCGAACGCTTCCGCGACAATGGCAAAATGCTCTACCGCAAATTCACGCAATCGCTCTTTGATGGTATTCGCTGCATCGAGCGCTGCCATACCATTCAAATCCGTACCCGCAGACGCCGCCGTTGGCGAAGCATTCGGCACCTTGTCAGTTCGTGTCGAACCCACATTCACCCTTTGGTAATCGATACCAAAAGCCTTAGCAACAATTTGCGCCACCTTGGTGTACAAGCCTTGGCCCATTTCCGTACCACCATGACTCACGTGCACACTGCCATCGGTATACACATGCACCAAAGCGCCACCTTGGTTTAAATGCTTAGACGTAAAGGAGATACCAAATTTCACCGGCGTTAACGCCAAGCCCTTTTTCAAAAATGGGCTGTGTTGGTTAAAGTCGTTAATCGCTTCACGACGAGCACGATAGTCCGAGGTATTTTCTAACTGCTCAATCAGAGCAAGCAATACATCTTCCTCGATCTTCTGACCATAAGGTGTGGTGTCTTTACCTTCTTGATAGCAATTTAACTTACGTATATCGAGCGCATCTTTGCCCACTTTACAGGCAATTTCTTCAATAATATTTTCCGCTAACAAAACCCCTTTCGGACCACCAAAACCACGGAATGCGGTATTAGAAACCGTATGGGTTTTGCCTCGATAACCACTGATACGGGCATTCGCTAAGAAATAAGCGTTGTCGGCATGAAACATAGCTCGGTCAACCACACCGTCTGACAAATCGGCTGTACAACCGCACTTGCCGACCATGTCGTATTGCGCCGCGACGATTTCACCTTGCTGGGTAAAACCCACTTGATAAGAGTTCCAAAAGTCATGACGCTTACCGGTTTGCACCATGTCATCCTGACGTGGCATACGGTACTTCACAGGACAATGATTGCGCACCGCCAATACGGCCGCCATACAACCTAGGGTAGCCGCTTGAGACTCTTTACCACCAAATCCTCCGCCCATACGGCGTGTTTCTACCAGCACTTGCGCCACCGGTAAATCCAACACCCGCGCCACCAATTTTTGAACCTCGGCCGGATGCTGTGAAGAAGCAAGCACTTGTACGCCCCCATCTTCATTCGGAATGGCAACACTGATCTGACCTTCTAAATAAAAGTGCTCTTGGCCTTTAATATACAAGTCAGACTCAAGCTGATAATCCGCCTTTGCCATCGCGGCTTGAGCATCTCCACATTGAATGGTGTGCGTCGGCAAGACAAATTCCTGACGCGCCAAGGCGTCTTTTGGGTGCAGGGTGGCAGCATTCGTTTGATAGGTAATCTCCGCTAATTCCACCGCCTGTTTCGCCGCTCGAAGGCTCGTCGCGGCCACCGCAAAAA